>DATFDU010000018.1:0-2485 GCA_035251915.1 Dongiaceae bacterium
CAACAGAAGCGTGGTGGTCCTCGGAATTGACGGGCGCCGCTTGCGCCTCGAAGACTTGCCTCCCCCCGGCACCAGGCGCTGGGTCATCCGCCGCAAGGCGGAGGTGGTCGCTGGCGTGCGCGCCGGCCTGATCAGCCTTGAGGAGGCCTGCGCGCGCTACACGCTTTCGGTCGAGGAGTTCCTCTCCTGGCAGCGGTCGATCGACCGTCATGGGATGCGGGGTCTCCGGACCACGCGCCTGCAAGACTATCGCGCCGCGGCGCGCCGCAGCGGAGCCATGCGCACCGCTGGCGAATAGGACTCGCGCGTCCGAGTCCTCATTCCTTCTCCTGCGAAACTTCGCCACACCCGGCAGGTTTTTCCCGCCTCTAGGCAATTTTTGCCGTGACTTAAGGGCTTGTTAAGTCCTGAAGCCTATCGTCGATCCGTCGCCAGGCGGTACTGCGCGCAAATCCACGTGATTTGCAGAAAATTTTAGGCGAACTCGCGCAATCACCGACCGGCGGATGGGCCACATATTCGAACACCGGTGACGCTCGTGAATGGACTGATGCAAACGCTGCGCAATCTGGGGGCGACCCGCCTCGTGGCATTGGCGGCGGTCGGCTTTGCTCTGATCGCCTTCTTCGTCTTCATCGTCACGCGGCTCGCGACGCCGGGCATGACGCTGCTCTACAGCGGCCTCGATCCCAGCGACAGCGGCCAGATCATCCAGCGCATGGATGCTCAGGGCGTCCCCTACGAGCTGCGCGGCGACGGCTCGCAGATCTACGTGCCGCAGGACCAGGTCGCGCGGTTGCGCCTCTCCCTCGCCACCGAGGGCATCCCCTCGGGCGGCTCGATCGGCTACGAGATCTTCGACCGGGCCGATGCGCTCGGCACCACCAACTTCGTTCAGCAGATCAACCAGATCCGCGCCCTCGAGGGCGAGCTATCGCGCACCATCCGCTCCATCAACCAGGTTCGCTCGGCGCGCGTGCACCTGGTGATGCCGAAGCGCGAGCTGTTCTCGCGCGACCGCGCGGAACCGACCGCCTCGGTCGTGCTGGCGCTGCAAGGCAGCCTGGACAAGGGCCAGGTCTCCGCCATCCAGCACCTCGTCTCCTCCGCCGTTCCGGGCATGCGCTCCAAGAACGTGTCGGTGATCGACAGCAACGGCGAACTGCTGGCGCGCGGCGCCGACGATGGCGTGTACGACACGGCCAATTCCGAGGACATGCGCCGCTCCTACGAGGCGCAGATGAGCCAGGCGATCGAGCAGCTGCTGGCGCAGACTCTCGGTGCCGGCAAGGTGCGCGCCGAAGTGACCGCGGACATCGATTTCAATCAGATCACCACCAACAAGGAAGACTTCAATCCAGACGGCCAGGTCGTCCGCTCCACCAACTCGATCGAAGAGACCGGCACCACCCAGGAGCGGCAGGGCGCCAACAACGTCAGCGTCGCCAACAACACGCCGAATCCGCCGGGCCAGGACGCCAACGGCACCAGCGGCTCCAGCTCGCAGACCGGCCGCACCGAGGAGATCGTCAACTACGAGATCTCCAAGACCGTCCGCACCGAGGTGAAGGCCGGGGGCGAAGTGAAGCGCATCTCGGCCGCCGTGCTGGTCGACGGCGTCACCACCGTCGCCGAGGACGGCACCAGGACCTACGCGGCGCGCACGCCGGAGGAATTGGCGCAGATCGATGCGCTGGTGAAGTCGGCCATCGGCTTCGACGAGGCGCGCGGCGACGTGGTGCAGGTCACCAACATGAAGTTCGCCGAGCCGGAGATCGTCGAGGAGGCCGGCATGTTGCTCGGCTTCGACAAGACCGACCTGATGCGCCTGGCCGAGCTGGTGGTGCTCGCGGTGGTCGCCCTGCTCGTCCTGCTGCTGGTGGTGCGCCCGCTGCTGGGCCGCATCCTGTCGATGCCGAGCATAGCGCCGGCCAATGTCGCCCTCGCCGGTCCGGGCGATCAGTTCGCCCTGCCGCCGGGCGCCGCCGCCGCCTTGGCGATTCCGGGACCGGCGCAGACCCAGTTGCCGAGCATTCCCTCGTCGAGCGACGCGGAGCAGATCGCAGCGGAGATCGACCAGATGATCGACCTCAACCAAGTCGAGGGCCGTGTGCGCGCCTCCTCGATCCGCAAGATTTCCGACCTCGTGGACCAGCATCCGGAGCAGGCGGTCAACCTCATCCGCCAGTGGGTCTACCAGGAACAGTGACAGGCATTAGGCAGGACGCAGTACGATCATGATGCGCGCAAAAGACGATTATCGCTCCTTGAACGGCCTGCAGAAGGCCGCCCTGCTGGTGATGTCGGTCGGCGAAGACACCGCGGCCAAGCTGTTCCAGCTGATGCACGACGACGAGATCCGCGAGATCTCGCAGACCATGGCTCATCTTGGCACCGTGAACGCGACGGTGATCGAGCGGCTGTTCGTCGAATTCGCAGACCAGATCTCCTCGACCGGCACCATGACCGGCACCTACGAATCGAC
>DATFDU010000019.1:0-8062 GCA_035251915.1 Dongiaceae bacterium
TCGGGCCAGATGCCGCTGGAGGAGCTGACGGCGCTGGAGAAGATCGCGTGTCCGTCGGCCGGCGCCTGCGGCGGCCAGTTCACCGCCAACACCATGGCCTGCGTGTCGGAGGCGATCGGCCTCGCGCTGCCGGGCTCGTCCGCGGCGCCGGCGGTGATCGCGGAGCGCGAGGCGTTCGCGTTCCAGACCGGCGAGGCGGTGATGCGCCTGCTCAAGGACAACCTGCGGCCGCGCGACATCGTCACGCGCAAGGCGCTGGAGAACGCGGCTGCGGTGGTGGCGGCGACCGGCGGGTCGACCAATGGGCTACTGCATTTGCCGGCGATCGCCAACGAAGCCGGCATCGACTTCGACGTGTTCGACATCGAGAAGATCCTGAAGCGCACGCCCTACATCGCCGACCTGAAGCCGGGCGGCAAATACGTGGCCAGCGACATGCACAAGGCTGGCGGCGTCCTGCAGGTGCTGAAGGCGCTGCTGGATGGCGGCTTCCTGCATGGCGACTGCATGACCGTCAGCGGCAAGACCATGGCGGAGAACCTGAAGTCCGTGACCTTCCGCACCGACCAGGATGTTGTGCATCCGGTCGGCAAGGCGCTGGCGCCGACCGGAGGCGTTCTGGTGCTGAAGGGCAACCTCGCCCCCGATGGCGCGGTGGTGAAGGTCGCGGGCCTCGCCAACACCAGGTTCCGCGGTACCGCCCTGTGCTTCGACCGCGAGGAGGATGCGTTCGCGGCGGTCAACGACCGCGCCTACAAGGCGGGCGACGTGTTCGTGATCCGCTACGAGGGGCCGAAGGGCGGCCCCGGCATGCGCGAGATGCTGGTGCTGACCGCGGCGATCTACGGCCAAGGCATGGGGCAGAAGGTGGCGCTGATCACCGACGGGCGCTTCTCGGGCGCGACCCGCGGATTCTGCATCGGCCACGTCGCGCCGGAAGCAGCGGTCGGCGGACCGATCGGGCTGCTCAAGAACGGCGACATCATCGAGATCGATGCCGACAAAGGCTCGATCAGCGTCGAGCTGTCGGACGATGAGCTGGCCAGGCGCAGAGCCGCGTGGAAGCCGCGCGCCGCGCAGTACCAGTCGGGCGCGATCTGGCGCTATGGCGAGACCGTGTCGTCGGCGCGCACCGGAGCGGTGACGCATCCGGGGCCGGCGCGGCAGAAAGCGGCGGCGGAGTGAGCGAAGACCGCATCCGCAGCTACGCGGAGTTCTGGCCGTTCTATCTGCGCGAACATGCGAGGCCCGCCACGCGGGCCTGGCATTTCCTGGGCAGCACGCTTGTGCTGGTGGCGCTGGCGCTGCTCCTGGCAGGGCAGGGCTGGGGCTGGCTGATCGCGATCCCGATCGCGGGCTACGGGCCGGCCTGGATCGCGCATTTCTTCGTCGAGCACAACCGGCCGGCCACGTTCAAGTATCCGCTGTGGTCGCTGCTGAGCGATGCGCGGATGTACGGGTTGTGGCTGAGCGGCCGCCTCGGCACCGAGCTTCGCAAGGCGGGGGTTGCGGTGGATCGGCAATAGAGTTTTGAAGTCCGTCAGACGTCAGGCAGGAGCCTTGGATCATGGCAGCCAACGACAACAAGGAAGAGGATCTCAACGTGTTCGGGGAACGGCTGGCCTCGTGCTCGGTCGATCCGGTGACCGGTTTCTATCGCGACGGCTGCTGCTCGACCAGCGATGAGGATCGCGGCCGCCACGTCGTATGCGCGGAGATGACCGCGGCCTTCCTCGAATTCTCCAAGGGTGCGGGCAACGACCTATCGACGCCGCGGCCGGAATTCGGCTTTCCCGGACTCAAGCCCGGCGACCGCTGGTGCCTGTGCGCCGATCGCTGGCAACAGGCGCTGGAAGCCGGCGCGGCACCGCGCGTGGTGCTCGGCGCGACGCACCGCCTGGCGCTCGAGCATGTCGACCTCGCCGATCTGAAGCGCCATGCGCTCGATCTGGCATAGCACCCACCACAAGAAAGCCGCGCGTTAACTATAACCACGCGTCGCAATCGATCCGCGCCCTTGGTAGAATGGCGACATTGCCACTGCATCAGAGGGGAACATGAGATCCATACTCGTTGCATTGCTGAGCGTCGCTTGCGCCAGTTGCGTGGTCGATCCCATCAGCCCGAACATCTGGTCGCTCGCGCGCACCGACGCCAGCGGTGCTGAAAGCTATCTCGGCGGGCACTACACGCTCGAGGCCTGCCAGCGCGCCGGCGTGGAATGGTTCACCGAAGTGCGCGGCGACAGCGGCGTGCTGCAATGCCGCCTGAACTGTCGCAAGATCAAGAAGGACGATCCGGTGATGTGCGACGCGACCGAACCGGTCGGCTAGACCGCGGGCGTCGATGCTGCTTCTGGATGGGCCGATCGAATTCGGCCCATCTTGCTTTTGAGAGCAGACGACAGAAAGAGCAGTCGGATCAGAAGACCGACAGCAGCAGCTGCACGACGCTCAGCGAGACGATCATGCCTCCGAGGAATGACACCGCGCCACCAACCGGGATACGGTAGTTGCCGGGGCCCTGGAAGGTGCTCATCCGGAACGAAGTGCCGCCGGCGCTCGCCGCGGCTCCCAAAGCCAGTCCAATGAGACCCATGGTCATTGTCGGTCACTCATCTTCTGCGGTGACGCCATGCTGTCTCTGCGTTCAGTGCGAGGGCGTCCATTCACACTCACATTCGTGCGCCTGCGGCACATGAACGCGGCCGCGGCGGCAGAGACATACGCACATGATACACACAGCCAGGAGACCTGAGCAACAAATGGTATTCGTCTAAAATGCTCGGCAAAGAGTCGCAAAAGTGCCCGAAAACAAAGGCTTTCATGATGAAGCGGCGGTAACGTAAAGGGACGATTGACGCGTCATTTGTGACGCGGATCACGAATCATTTCTTCGGCGTCGATGAGATCGTCATCGTCGTCGATCGCGACGCGGCACAGGGCCAGCTCGGCGCGGCGGCGGGCTCCACTTCCCTCAAATGAACCCAGCCGCCGGCCAGCCTCCCCCTCAAGCGGGAGCTGCTACCCCTGCAGGAAATGCGCGGCCGAAACGAGCGCGGCCGCGCTGCAGACGCAGATGCCCAGCAGAATCATGAGACGCGAATTGAGCTCTGCACCCGACGCCACGGCCGGCTGCCGGTGCGGGGCCTGACGGACGGGCAATGACTGGTGCTGCAGGCGAGGGCGACGCGCGCCGGGAAACATCACGACATTGTCGGGAAGCGCTTGGCCATGATCCTGGAAATTCATCGTCGCGGCCTATCGGGGCAGTCGCATCAATTCGGCGCGCTTATGGCACAATTCGGATCGCGCATGAAGTTGCGCGATCGATCTATGGCGATCGATATAGCGAATGCCGCCCCTAGCTAGCGATGTTGCAGCGCGGAGATTGTTTCGCGGCTTACGATCAGGACGGGGGAGAGGCTGATGGATTGCCGGTAGGCGTTGAGCGCGGCCAAGGTTCGCTCGCCGGCGACGCCGTCGATCGGGCCGGGATCGAAACCGCTTTCCTGGAGGCGCGCTTGCAGCGCGCGGATGTCGGACGGCGAGAGTTCGTTGGTTTGGAGCCGGTCCAACACGGCTTGGGGATTGACCAGGGGCGGTTCGAATCCCCCGAGGCCGCTATTGGGCTCGGCCGCAATCGATTCCTCGACCAGGGAGACGTCCATGGCGGAGACGAGCCCGTAGAGCGGCACCGCCACCACCAGCGCGATGGCCAGAAAGCCCGCAATCAATTCGCGGAATTCCTCGAGCACGGCTTCGCGCCGCCGGCTGCTTTCGCGCAGCAGCACGCGGAACGATAGATCGGTGGAGCCGGTTTCCAGCATTTGAGGAGCATCCGAAGCGGCTGAGAGCGAAAACAGCGACGGGCACGCAATGTTCCGTCCCAATCGTTGTTTGCGCGGTCGAGCCGGCGAATTTTTCAGCTGGGCATCTTTTCGGGCCGGTCTTGTCAAATGCAAATGCCGGCCATCGGCGCCAAGCCTAGGCTTCGGCGTTGCGCGCGTTCCCTGATTCCGGGCGGCAGTTCCCTATAGCCGCTCGGGCCGGCGGCGCAGCTGGCATGAAACCGTCCTGTCAGCGCGCCGCCACTTTTTCCGGTCAACTTCCTTGGCTCTTTTTCCGATTTCGGGTGTTGTGCCCTGGCAGGGGCTGGAGCGCTCGATAAAGCCATGCCGCGAATCCATCGATTCTGGAAGCAGACGCTTGCGGTCGTTAACAGGGCGGCCATTTGGAGCGACCGGCATCTGCCGCCGGGCGTGCGGTCCGGGCTGGGCGTCCTGTGCATGGTGGGCGGGGTGATCGGATTCCTGCCGGTGCTGGGATTCTGGATGTTCCCGCTCGGCTTGGTCCTGATCGCGCTCGACATCCCGCCGTTGCGCCGCCGCGTGCTGCGGTGGCTGGCGCGAAAGCAGTCCGGATAAGCGAGCGCCGGCGAGACTGGAGGGGAACCATGGATCCAAAGCTGGTCTACGACGTCGGCGTGCATCGCGGCGACGACACCGCCTACTACCTGCACAAAGGCTTCCGGGTGGTGGGGGTGGAGGCCAATCCGGCCATGGCGGACCATCTGCGCCACCGGTTCAGGCCGGAGATCGCGGCCGGCGCGCTGCAGCTGCTGGAGATCGGCGTCGCCGAGGTCGAGGGCGAGCTCGACTTCTGGATCTGCGATGCCGTCACGGAGTGGAGTTCCTTCATGGAGCAGAAGGCGAGCATGGGCGGCAAGACCAGCCGCCCGGTGAAGGTACGCACGCTGCCCTTTGCGCGCATCCTCGGCGAGCACGGCGTGCCGTACTATTGCAAGATCGACATCGAGGGCAACGATCACCTGTGCCTCGAGGGCATCGATGCGGCGGACAAGCCGCAATACATCTCCGTCGAGATGGCGCTGGGCAAGGGCGATCGCGACCTTTCGCTGCTGCACGCGCTCGGCTATCGCAAGTTCAAGATCATCAGCCAGGTGACGTTCGGCCCGGCGCGCTCCGCGCTTCAGGTCGCGCTCTCCTACGTGCCGGGGCGCATCCGCCGCCGCATCAAGCGGCTGGAGAAGTCCACCTTCGGCCATCTGCGCGACGGCGACTGGACGTTCTCGTTCGGCAGCTCCGGCACATTCGGCGACAACCTGCCGGGCCAGTGGCTGGACTACGACCGCGCGGTCGCAGTGTGGCGCGTGATCAACAGCATCTACGTGCGGAAATCCAGAGCTCTCGGCGAGTGGTACGACATCCACGCAACGACGTAGCCGGGCGACGACGTCGCTGGGGCGCGCGCTATCGGTGACTCTCGATCATCGGCCCGATCGCATGTTCATCCGACCGCCCGACATGCTGCGCAAGTTCCGCGGCAAGACCGCCCGTCAGCGCGAGCCAGCACATCTTGAAGTCGGCCACCGCGCCCCAAACGGGGTTGACGGTGACCAGCGACTTGGAGCCGTCGACCAGGCGATGCGCGGCCAAAGCGATGGCATAGCCGAGCACAATGCCGAGCGCCGTCAGCCAGATCGTCTGCAGCGCGATTGAGGCAGCGATGGTGGAGAGCGCAATCGCGGTGGCGGCGTAGTGGCCAATGCGCGTGCCGCGGTGGCGGTGCGCGCGGAGATAGAGCGGCCAGAAGTCCTTGAAGCTCGTCATCGGGTCCCGTCCCGTCGAAATTGTCCCGTGTGGGAGTCCGGACCCAGCTGCAACGCGCCGAACTGCCGAAGGTTCCGGCGCCCCGCGCAGAGTCTCCTACGCCCTCTGCGCGCCAGCAACGCGGAACACTCCAAGGCGCGGCGGGGTTGAGTGTCTGCATGTGGCACAGGATGGAGCCCGCCGGATGTTTCTGTTTGACCTGTTCGAGACCCGCTCCGTTCCAACCTCCTCCTCGCCGCTCCGTTGGAAGGGCGGTCCAGGCAAGCCCGCCGAAAGCGACGTCGGCATGGAGCGGTTTGCGTCATTGCCGCGCGCTGTGCCCCCTGAAATTTCGGCTGCCGGGCTTACCACCAGCGATCTGTCTCAATAGGCCGAAATGAGATATGCGCTGTCGTGGTTGCTCGGCGTTCCAATTCCGGTTCCTGATCATTCTGTATTTCCTGTCCAGCTGATCGTTCCCGCCGGGCTAGCCCTGCCACTTGCCGATCCATAAGGCCCGTGGCCGCCGCCGGCAGTTCGGCATCCGGCACCGGAACCGCTGCTGCAGGCCGAAGATCGGCGTGTGGTTCGCAATGCCGTGCGTGCCGACCAGCTGGAACGGTGCAATGCTGACCCGGCGGCCGCAGTGGCAGAGCAGCCAGATGCATTCCCGCGTCGCAAGGTCCAGGAAGGTGGGATCGACGGCGGTGCGCTTCGGCATGACCAGCGGCTATGTCTGCGCGGATGTGCGGGATCACCCCTCGCGGCAATTGTGAACATAACGGGAACGTGTGGCAAGCGACCGGCGGTGGTGGTGCTGGCAGCCTGGACTCAGGAGCGTCCCTAGGTTCTTGCGCCGCGGGACAAAAAGTGCGATCGAGCGGCAATGCGATTTCTCGATCTTGCGTGGCACCTATCATGAACTTGGCTCAGCCAACAGCGACGCCGCGGGTCCAGCGCCGCCTGGCGCCGGGCGACCGATTTCCGGATTTCGGCCTCCCCGACCAGGCCGGGATGGTGCGCAGCTTCTATCAGCGCGCGCGTGGATCGGGCACCGCCCTCTTCCTGGATAGCGACGAGGCATTGCGCAGTTCGCTGCGCGATCTCGCCGGGGCCTATGACGCGGCCAAGCTGGACTGCCTGGTGGTCGACGCCAGCGCGGAGAATGCCGCGCCTTGGATTCTAGCCGATGCATCCGGGCGATTCCGTCAGGGCATTCGCGAGATGGCCGGGCATCCCTCCGGTTCGGGTCCGATGGCCATTCTGCTGGATCGCAATCAGCGCGTCCTGGCGATTGCCGCAGAGGGCGCGCTCGGCGAATGGGCCCTGGCGCGCTGGAAAGCGGAGCCGCCGCCAAGGCCGGGCAACGAGGTCGGGCAGGCCGCTCCCGTGCTGATCGTGCCGAACGTCTTGTCGCGCGCGGACTGCAGCGGCCTGATCGCCCGCTGGCACGAGATGGGGCATCGGGAGGGCACCGTGACCTCGGTGATCGATGGCAAGGTGGCTGATCGCGTCTATGAGGATGTGAAGAAGCGTCGCGATCACGTGCTGTCGGATCCCGACGTCCGCAAGCCCCTGATGGCAACGGTCGCGCGGCGCCTGGGGCCGGAGGTGCACAAGGCCTTCTGCTTCGGCAGCTTCATATTCGACCGGGTGCTGATCGCCTGCTACGACGCCGAGCGCGGCGACTTCTTCAAGCCGCACCGGGACAACACGACGCCGAAGACCGCGGGCCGGCGCTTTGCGCTCACGCTCAATTTGAACAGCGATGAGTATGACGGCGGCGAGCTCATGTTCCCCGAATACGGCGACGACCGCTACAAGCCGCCGGCGGGCGCCGCGGTGGTGTTCTCCTGTTCCCTGCTCCACGAGGCGCTGCCGGTGACACGCGGGCAGAGGTTCGCGCTGCTCAGTTTCCTGCTCGATATGCCGAGCGCGCCGGCCAACCGCTAGCTGAGGCCATATAACAAATCGCTCACCTTCGGTAACAGATCGATTGTCCTTGCAGCCGCCGCAGCGGTCCCGCTTGACACTCTCCGCTCGCATCCCAAAGACTGGTGCTACGCATAAGAGCAGCCGGAGAAACGGCTGACGGGCGGGAATAGGCGCTGGGAGCGCGGTGACGCCGCAACAAGCGAATCATCTGTTCCGCCGTTGCGCGCCGACTGGGAGGGAGGACGATCAATGGCTCAGCACGCCAACAATTACCCCAAGCTGCACAACTCGACCTGGCCAGGCGTGGTCGGCAAGGGCTCAGCCGGCGCGGAGCCGGTCATTCCCCTCGACACGCTGCTCGAGCTCACGGCCAATGCCGAAGTGGATGGCGTGAAGTACGACGGTGTCGATCTCTGGCTCGCCGATCCGCACATCTCGATCGAGAGCGCGAACGACGATGTGAAGCGCATCGCCGATCACATCGCCTCCTACGGCTTGAAGGTCGGCTCGTTCGTG
>DATFDU010000020.1:0-12197 GCA_035251915.1 Dongiaceae bacterium
GGCCGACCGGGCGCGGGCCTTGGCCGCTTCGACCTCGCGGTCGCGCGGCTCTGCCGTCGTCACCAGCGAATGCAGCAGCTCGTGGGCCGCATTCGCGACCTGATCGACCGCATGGTTGAAGGCGGCTTCGTTGGCCTTGGAGGGCTTGTTGAAACCGCTCAGCTTGCGGACGAACTGCACGGAGGATGCGCGGATCTCCGCCTCCGTCGCGGGCGGCTTGAAATTGTAGAGCGTGCGAATGTTACGACACATAATAACCTCGCTATCGATGGATTTTGGGAACGGTCGCATACCCACCGGGCCGCAATCAACCCCTCGCCGGGAGTGGGAACAGACGCCGGAATCCCCTACACTCGCGCCCGATGAGCAAGCCTCTGGAAGCCTATCGAGCCAAGCGCGATTTCTCCAAGACCCCGGAACCCGCCGGCAAGCAGCCCCCTGCCAAGAGCGGCAACGCTTATGTCATCCAGAAGCACGCCGCGCGCCGGATGCACTACGACTTCCGCCTGGAGCTGAACGGCGTCCTCAAGAGCTGGGCGGTCCCGGAAGGCCCCAGCCTCATCCCCAACAAGAAACGGCTCGCGGTCCATGTCGAGGACCATCCGCTCGAATATGGCGACTTCGAGGGCGTGATCCCGGAAGGCGAATACGGCGCCGGCACGGTCATGGTGTGGGACCAGGGCACCTGGTCGCCGGAGTTCGATCCGGAGTTCGGCTATCGCAAGGGCCATCTCAAGTTCCGCCTCAACGGCAAGAAGCTGAAGGGCCTCTGGCATCTGGTGCGCATGGCGCCCAAGCCGCGCGAGAAACAGGAAGCCTGGCTGCTGTTTAAATCAGATGACGGGGCCGCGCGTACCGTGGACGCGCCAGACATCTTGCAGGAGATGCCCGCCTCCGCGGCCACCGGCCGCAGCATCGAGGAGATCGCCAGCGACCACGATCGCGTGTGGTCATCGCGCCAGGGCGGCGAGGTCGCGCAGCCCGGCCAGAAAAAGCGCAAGGGCAGCAAGCCGGCAGTCGATCCTTCGTCGCTGCCCAAGGCCAAGCCGGAGAAGCTGCCGAAGTTCATCGAGCCGATGCTGTCGACGGCCGTGGAGAAGGCGCCGTCCAGCAAGGACTGGGTGCACGAGGTCAAGTACGACGGCTACCGCGTGCAGGTGCGCATCGACGACGGCCAGGTGAAACTCCTGACGCGCCAGGGGATCGACTGGACCGAGCGCTTCACCGGCGTGGCCGACGCGGTGGCGCAGCTGCCGGTGAAGTCGGCGCTGATCGACGCGGAGGTCGTGGTGCAGACCGAGGCCGGCGTCGCCAGCTTCACCGCGCTGGTGGATGCGCTGAAGACCGGCAGCGGCACCCTCGTCCTCTACGCGTTCGATCTGCTCCATCTCGACGGCTACGACGTGCGCGCCGCGCCGCTCAAGGACCGCAAGGCCGCGCTGGCGAAGATTCTCGCGGCGCATGGCGACAACAGGCGCATTCGCTACAGCGATCATATCGAAGGCGATGGCGAGACCGTCTTCCGCGCCGCCGGCCGGCTTGGCCTGGAAGGCATTGTCTCCAAGCGACTGTCCGCGCCGTACCAATCGGGCCGCAGCAACAACTGGGTCAAGATCAAATACACCGAGCACGGCGAGTTCGTGATCGCCGGTTTCGTCACATCCACCGCGTCCAAGCGCGCCGTCGGCGCGCTGGTGCTGGCGGAGCATGTGAACGGCAAGCTGCTGCCTTCGGGCCATGTCGGCAGCGGATTCAGCGCGGCCGACGCGTCGAGCCTGTGGCAGACGCTCGATCCCATGCGCACCAAGACCGCGCCGATCAAGGACGAGACGGCGGTCGCCAAGGGTGCGAAGTGGATCGAGCCGCGTCTGGTGGCGGAGATCGAGTATCGCGGGCGGACCGGCAGCGGCGTCATCCGGCACGCGACCTTCCGGCAACTCATCGAGGGCGCCGATCCCGCCAAGATCGTGCGGCCCGGCCGCGCTCCGACCATGCCGCCGGCAGAGGCGGCGCCGGCTGCCAAGCTCACCAATCCGGGCCGGCTGCTGTGGCCCGAGCAGGGCATCACCAAGCAGGGCCTCGCCGATTTCTACGCCGAGATCGCCGACTGGATCCTGCCGCACATCGCGGGCCGGCCCTTGAGTCTGGTACGTTGTCCGGGCGGCGTGCAAGAGCAGTGCTTTTTCCAGAAGCACAAGTGGGCCGGCTTGGGCGACGCGGTGCGGCCGGTGCCGGTGCCGGGCGAGGACGAGCCGATGCTGGCGCTCGACAGCCTCGCCGGCCTGCTCGAATTGGTGCAGGCCAGCGTGCTCGAAATCCATCCGTGGGGCGCGAAGGCAGACAAAGCGGAGCTGCCGGATCGCGTGACCCTCGATCTCGATCCCGGAGACAATGTCTCGTGGCAACAGGTGATCGAGGCCGCGCTCGAAGTGCGCGCGCGCCTCGCCGATCTCGGGCTGCAGAGCTTCGTGAAGACCACCGGCGGCAAGGGCCTGCATGTGGTGTTCCCGCTGACGCCGAAGGCCGACTGGGACACCGTCAAGCGCTTCGCGCAATCCATCGCCGAGCAGATGGCGGCGGATGAGCCGCGGCGCTACACCGCGAACATGGCGAAGAAGGTGCGGGACGGGCGCATCTTTGTCGACTACCTGCGCAACGGCATGGGCGCGACCGCCGTGGCGGCCTATTCGACCCGCGCGCGGCCTGGCGCCGCGGTGTCGACGCCACTGGCCTGGGACGAGCTCGGCCCCGGCATCCGCGCCAATCATTTCACCGTCGAGAACCTGCCCAAGCGCCTGCCCTTCCTGGACCGCGACCCGTGGGAGGAAATCGCCGCGCTGCGCCAAAGTCTGTCCGAAGCGCGCACATCCATGCGCACGGCGCCCGTCAAGACGCGCCAATCAAAAGCGTCCTTGAGCGACAGCATCCAGCAGCTGCTGCCCGACGCCGTCGCGCCGGCCAAGGACGCGCTGCGCGCCTACTGGAAGACGGTGGCGAAGGATGCGCTCGCCTATCTCGGCCGCCGGCCCTTGCGGCTGGTGCGCCACGTCGACGGCAAGACCTTCTATCACCAGGGGCGTTTCCCGCATGTGCCCGAAGCCGTGCATCAGCTGCCGATCGAGAAGCGCGAGGGCGGCGAAAGCACCCGCCTCTGGGTCGACAGCCTCGCGGGCCTGCTCGGCCTGGTCGAGATCGATGTGGTCGAGCTGCACCCGTTGGGTTCCACTGTCGACGACATCGAGCGGCCCGACAGCTTGGCATTCAGCCTCGAGCCGGGCGATGCGCTCGATTGGCGCTTCATCACCGACACTGCGCTCGAGATGCGCGCGCTGCTCAAGGCAGAAGGCTTGGATAGCTGGCCCAAGCTGACCGGCACCGGCGTGCATGTCATGGCGCCGATCGAGCCGGATCTCGATTGGAATGAGGCGCACGCGTACGCTGGGAGCATCGCCGAGCGGCTGGCGGCGACCGCACCGGACCGTTACGTCACGGCCGCAACGAAGGCGAAGCGGCACGGACGGCTCTATCTCGACTGGCAGCGCAACGGCCGCGGCACCACCGCGATCGGCGCCTATTCGCCGCGCGCGCTGCCCGGCTTTCCGATCGCTGCGCCGGTCAGCTGGCGCGAGCTGGAGCGCGGGATCCGCCCCGATGCCTTCACGATGCAGAAGCCCCCGAAGCAACGGCAGCGGGCGTAGCACATACGTGGGGTTACGCCGGCGCCTCTATCTCTCCTCGCCAACACTTGGCCATATTCCCCCACCATGCTAGGGTTTGTGTCCTGCGGCGTCGTGGCCCAGGCATATGATGGCTGGATACCTGGACGCTGGTGATCGGGGGAATTCGGGTCAAGGCGAGAAAGAGCAAGGCGTGCGGCCTCTGGATGCCGCTCGCGCTTGCGATGCTGCTCGCGTCGGGACCGGCCTGGGCGCAGGAGACCGACGCCGACGAGATCCACAGCGAGACCGAGAAAGCATTGGAACGCGGCGACATCCAACGCGATGCGCCCTTGGCCCAGCAGGTACGCCAGCATGCGGACGACATCGCCAAGGACCCTTCGCTGCAGCACGAGCCGCCCACGCCGAAAACTCCGCCGCCGCGCGACACCAGCAGCGGGATTCCGATACCGCGCGAGGTCTTCCTCTATCTGTTGATCGCCGTCCTCGCAATCGCGCTCTGCGTCGTCGGTTATCATCTCTACGGCACCTATGCGGCCGGCCGACGCGTGTCGAAGAAGGTCGACCAGCCGCTGCAGGTGGCCGCCCAGCCGATCGTGCGATCCGCCGACGCTCCGCTTCCGGACCTGGACGAGATCGAACGGCTGGCGCGAGCCGGCGCCTATGCCGAGGCGATCCACCTGATGCTGCTGCGCGCGCTCGAGGCATTGCGCCGACGCTTGGGCACCAGCTGGGCGAAGTCCATGACCAGCCGCGAGATCGCGCGGCGATCCGAGCTGCCGGCAAGCGACCGCAGCGCCCTCAAAATGCTGGTGGGCGCGGTGGAGATCAGCCGCTTCGGCGGCCAGAGCGCCAACGAGCAGATCTATCGCGCCTGCCTCGATCAGTACCGCCTGATCGGCGAATCGGGGATGGCCCACGCATGAGCGCGCAAGGCGAAGCTGCGCGCCGTCCGGGCGAACTGTTCTCGCCCCCCACCCTGCTCGCAATCATCGCGATCGGCATCGCTGCATTCGTCGGCATGATCTATCTCGAGATGTTCGGCGTCGACGACCCCGATTTCGAGATCGGCCCCAGCACCTATTCCAGTTCCGCGCTGGGGCACAAGGCTCTGATGGAGACGCTGCGGCGCATCGGCGCGCCGGTGGTGGTCAGCCGCTTCCGGTCGGCGGAGAAGACCGGCAGCGGCAGCCTGCTGGTATTGGCCGAGCCCGATGGCAGCAAGGCGTCGGAGGAGATGATCGGCAGCCTCCGCAACATTCCTCGCAGCCTCCTGGTGCTGCCGAAGTGGGACGGCCGCCGCGACCTCTCAAAACCGCGGTGGGTCGAAACCATGGACGAGGTCCCGGTCGACGCGGTCGAACTGGTGCTGAAGCACGCGCAGATCAATGCGCTGGTCGAGCGCGTCAAGGGCACGTTCACGCTCGACGTTCCGAAGCTGGGCGGCCAGATCGAGCTGACCGATCCGCAAGTCCTCATCGATACGCGCGGAGTGACTCCTGTCGTCTCACTCAAGGGCGGCATCCTCATCGGGGAAGTCAATCTTGGCTCCGGGCGGCGATGGGTGCTATCCGATCCGGACCTCATCGCCAATCACGGCATCGACCAGGCCGACAACGCGGTCATCGCGGTTTCCCTCATCGAGGCGCTGCGGCCTAACGGCGGCGCAGTGATCTTCGACGAGACCATCCACGGCCTGGAGCTGCGGCCCAATCTGATGCGCACCGCGTTCGAGCTGCCGTTCGGCATCGTCACGCTGTCGGCAGCGGTCGCCGTCGCGCTGGCGATCTGGGCCGGGTTGATGCGCTTCGGCCGGCCGGAGCCGGCCCAGCGCGCGCTGCAGCCGGGCAAGGTGACGCTGATCCGCACCACCGCCGACCTGCTGCGTCAGGGCAGCCGCAAAGGCACCGTCGAGCTGGTGCTGACGCGCTATCTTAAGGCGCAGGTTGCCGACCTGGTGGCGCGGCTGAACGGTCCGCGCGGCCTCGACGAGAACCGCCAGATCGCCTGGCTCGACGACCTCGCCGGCGCCCGGCGGCTGGGGTCGCGGCTGCAGCCGCTCGCCGCCGCGATCGAGGCGACGGCGCGATCCCATTCCACCGACCCGGGGCGGGCCTTGCGCCTCGCCGCCGACTTGCACGCATGGAAGCAGGAGTTTCTGTATGGACTTGCAAAAGGTTCAAGCGATCGCTGAGCAGCTGAAGGAGCAGGTGCACAAGGCGGTCGTCGGACAGGACGAAGCGCTGGACCTGCTGCTGGTCAGCCTGTTCTCCGAGGGGCATGTGCTGCTGGAGGGCGTGCCCGGGACAGCCAAGACGCTGCTGGTCCGCTCGTTCGCCGCCGCGATGTCGCTGAATTTCGGCCGCATCCAGTTCACGCCCGACCTGATGCCGGGGGACGTGCTCGGCACCAACCTGTTCAATTTCCAGTCCAATACCTTCCAGCTGGTGAAGGGCCCGATCTTCACCGAAGTGCTGCTGGCGGACGAGATCAACCGCACGCCGCCCAAGACCCAGGCCGCTCTGCTGCAGGCCATGCAGGAACGCCAGGTCACGATCGACAACACCACCCACGATCTCGGTGCCGGCTTCATCGTGATCGCGACCCAGAACCCGATCGAGCAGCAGGGCACCTATCCGCTGCCCGAGGCGCAGCTCGACCGCTTCCTGTTCAAGCATGTGCTCGGCTACCCGGAACGCAGCGAGGAGCTGGAGATCGTCGCCCGGCACGGCCATCGCGGCATCATGCCGAGCCCGGCGGAGCTTGGCATCACCGCGATCGTCGACCTCGCTGGCCTCGGCGAATGCCGCAAGGTCGCCACTGGAGTCCGCCTGTCGCAGGAGATCGTGGCCTATGTGGTGGACCTGGTGCGGGCGACCCGCGATCACCCGTCGCTACAGTTCGGCGCCTCGCCGCGCGCCGCCAATATGCTGGCGACCGCGGCCCGGGCCTATGCCGCGATCGAGGGCCGCGACTACGTGATCCCCGACGATGTCAAGTTCCTCGCCGTTCCGTGCCTGCGCCACCGCCTGGTGTTGGCGCCCGGCGCGGAGATCGAGGGCATCACGGTCGAGCACGTGATCGCGCAGATCATCGACCAGGTGCCGGCGCCGCGATGATCCAGCCTACGCGCCGCGCGATCGTGCTGGTGGCGGCGGCCGCGCCGCTGTCGCTGGCCGTGGCCGCGCTGGACGCCGACCTGTGGCCGATTGGCCTCGCCTATCTTCTGTTCGTGCTGGCCCTGATCGCGTTCGACAGCGCGCGGGCGCTGCCGACCCGGCGGCTGACCGTCTCGGTGCGCCCGATCGACAGCCTGTTCATCGGCGAGCCAGCGAACCTGGCGATCGCGCTGACAGCCGACTGGCCCAACCTGCCGCACGCGATCGAAGCCCGTCTCGACATCGCGCCGATCGTGGATTCGCCGCCGCTGTCGCGCGCCGCACTGGCGCCGGAGAGTGCGGTCAGCTTCCAGATTCCGCTGCGTCCCTTGCGGCGCGGGATGGCGGAGATCGAGGCGCTGTGGCTGCGCTGGCGCGGTACCTACGGCTTGGTGGAGCGGCGCTATCGGATGGCGATGGGGGTGAAGGTCCACATCCTGCCATCGATCCGCGCTGCGCGCGGCGCGGCGCTGCATTTCACCGCGATCGACTCCATGCTGGGCGTGAAGGCCCAGCGCGAGCTCGGCACCGGCTCGGAGTTCGATGCCCTGCGCGACTACATGCCCGGCCTTGACCGGCGCACCATCGACTGGAAGCACTCGGCCCGACACTACCGGCTGGTGAGCAAGGAGTTCCGCACCGAGCGCAACCATCAGATCATCCTCGCCTTCGACACCGGGCACCTGATGCAGGAGCCGCTCGCCGGCATTCCGAAGCTGGACCACGCCATCAACGCCGGCCTGATGCTGTCCTATGTCTCGCTCAAGGCCGGCGACCGGGTCGGGCTGATGGCGTTCGATGCCCAGGTCGACCGCTATGTCGAGCCGGTCGGCGGCGTGCAGATCTTCAACCGCCTGCGCCGGCAGGTGGCCGAGATCGAATATTCCGCGGTCGAGACCAACTTCACCCTCGGCCTCACCGACCTCATGAATCGCCTGAACCGGCGCTCGCTGATCATCCTGATGACGGAGTTCGTTGATACCGTGACGGCGGAGCTGATGGTGGAGAATGTCGCAAGGCTGGCGAACCGCCACCTGGTGCTGTTCGTCACGCTCAAGGATCCGCAGATGGATTCCATCATCGACCAGCCCCCGCATGCCTTCCGCGAGGTCGCTGAATCGGTCGCGGCCGAGGATATGCGGCGCGACCGCTTGGTGGTGCTGGAGCGGCTGCGCCGGCTCGGCGTGCAGTGCCTGGAGGCGCCGCACGACCGCTTCGGCACCGACCTGTTGAACCGCTATCTCGACATCAAGCGGCGGGAGCTGATCTGACGGCCATGAAGCGCGCGACCCTCAAGAGCAGCCAGTTCCGCAAGGAGCGCGAAGCCAGCTGGCGCGAGCTGGACGTCCTGGTGGCGCGGATGGAGCAGAGATCCGCTGTCGCGCTGGAACCATCAGAGCTGATGCGCTTGCCCACGCTCTATCGCGCCGCCCTGTCCTCGCTCAGCGTGGCGCGCGCGATCTCGCTCGATCGCAGCCTGCTTGCCTATCTCGAGAACCTCGCCAACCGCGCCTACTTCCAGATCTATGGCCCACGTGCCAGCTTCGGCGAGGTGATCGGAGGCTTCTTCGCCCGCTCCTGGCCGGCGGCGGTGCGCGCGATCGGGCGGCCAATCCTGCTCAGCATTGGGGTCACGGTCCTGGCCGCGCTCGCCGGTTACTGGCTCACAATGGCCGACCCCGAATGGTACTACACCCTCGTGGGCGACGTGGCGCAGGGCCGCACGCCCGCTTCCTCGACCGAAGCACTCCGAGAGGTGCTCTACGATGGCGCGGAGGAGGACGGCGGAGCGCTGACCGCCTTCTCGTCGTTCCTGTTCGTGCACAATTCGCGCATCGCCTTGCTGTGCTTCGCGCTCGGCATCGCGCTTGGCGCGCCGACTCTGCTGCTGCTGGCGAGCAACGGCCTGATGCTGGGGTCGTTCTTCGCGCTCTATGCCAACCGCGGCCTCGGTTTCGAGCTCGGCGGCTGGCTGATCATCCATGGCGGAACGGAACTGCTGGCGGTTGCGCTATGCGGCGGTGCCGGCCTTGCGATCGCGGATGCGTTCCTGTTTCCCGGCCAGAAGACCCGGCTGCAGAGCCTGGCCGAGCGCGGCCGGGTGGCCGGCCTGGTCGCCCTGGGTGCGGTGGTGATGCTGGCGATCGCCGGCGTGCTGGAAGGCATCGGGCGTCAGGTCATCACCGATGACTTCACCCGCTATGGCATCGGCATCGGCATGCTCGCTTTCTGGTCGCTCTATTTCCTGGGCGGCCGTCGTGAGCTGCCGGCGGTGGCGTCGATCGATGACTGACGCACGCCTCTACGCCGCAACGGCTCGAACCAGCACCAAGCTGGAGCGGGCGGACAGCGGCCGGCGCCAAACCACGGTGCTCACCCCGGAGGGGGTGGAGCTGCGGGTCGAGCTGGCGGAGCGCGGCGAGCGCGCCGGCGCTTTCCTGATCGATGCGCTGTTCGTCGTCGGCGCGGTCCTGGTGCTGGTGTTCGGCACCATCTATCTCACCAGGTTCCTGGACGATTACGCGGTGGCCTTCGGCCTGGTCCTCTTTTTCCTCATCCGCACCTTCTATTTCTCGTTCTTCGAGCTGATCTGGCGCGGCCGCACGCCGGGCAAGCGGCTGATCGGCCTTCGCGTCATCGATCGCGCGGGCGGGCCGCTGCGGCCGAGCTCGGTAGTCGTGCGCAACCTGGTGCGCGAGGTGGAGGTGTTCCTGCCATTGTCGGTCCTGATGATGCCCGACGTCGTCGGCAACGCCGGGCTGGTCCGCCTGTGCGCGGCCATCTGGATCGGCATCTTCGCCCTGATGCCGCTGTTCAACCGGCAGGGCCTGCGGACCGGCGACATGGTGGCGGGCACGCTGGTGGTGGCCTCGCCCAAGGCGGCGCTGCTGCCGGACCTGATGGACAGTGCGGTCTCGCTCGCCGGCGCAGGTCCCACGCTGCGGCCGCAGCCGGTCAGCAGCCGCTTCGCGTTCGAGCCGCAGCAGCTCGAGCATTACGGCATCTTCGAGCTGCAGACCCTGGAAGCGGTGCTGCGGCGCACCGACGTGCATGCCGGCCAGACCCGGCGCGAGATCGCCGACCGCATCCGCCGCAAGATCGACTGGACCAGGGAGGCCGACTGGAACTTCAAATACGACGGCATCGTGGTCGAGTTCCTGCAGGCCTTCTACGTCGCCCAGCGCGCGCACCTCGAACGCAAGATGCTGTTCGGCAAGCGCCGTCGCGACAAGCACGACAAGAGCTGACGATCTAGATGCGCGCCACGACGTCCGCGCCGGCGCCTCCTCGCTCGGCTTGCAGCAGATGATAGGCGGCCGCGGGGATGATCGCGGTCATCAGCGAGGAAAAGGCGCCGACCGGTACGATCGCCAGCGAAAGCCACGGGTACAACATCATTTGAACCGGCGCATTGCCGATGAAGCTGAGGCGCAGCATCGTTGCAATCGTCATTAGGACGAACCCAACGGCGGCGAGGATCAGGGCCAGCGCCAGTACGCCCCAGCGGCGTGAGGTAGCGCGATCACCTGAAGCTCGAGAGAATCCCCACCTTCTCGGCCACCAGTACCGGCGCGGTCACAAACCACATCCCGAAGATTGCAAACACGTAGACGGCTGCAATCCCGGTCAACAGCAGCAACAGAATCTCCGGCAGTTCTAGCGCGGCGCCGAGTGCCAGAAGCCTGCCCGGTGGCACGAGCAGAGGGAAGAACAGGATGACCGTCCCGATGGATACGCGCACGATGCGGCGCAGCAGACCGTCTAGCATGTCGGCAAATGTGGGCCCGCCACCGTTGGACGGCGGCAACCGTGACGGGACAGGTCGCGAGTGCGAACGTCAGCAGCGCAACACCGATACCGAGCGGGCCGGTGCCCGCGATCGGCGCATAGAACTCGATTGCAACCCGCAGCGCAGTCACGGCCAGCGCAACCGCCGACAACCGCCAGAGATTGCGCCACAAGACGGTGAAACCGACAGACAAGGTGCGCCCGATCGAAAAACGCGGCGCCGCAGCAAGCGCAGAGGGCGAGGCCGCGACGACTGCCACGATCACCTCGCCCCGCCGCGCATGCCAGGCAACGCCAATTGGCTCGGAAGGCGCAGGCGCCTAATCGAAAACCTTGGCGATTTCGTCGATGCCGATGCCTTCCTTCTCGGCACGCAGCAGATAGTAGACGACGGATGGCATGATCGCGCCCAACACCGAATAGAGCGCGAGGAATGGGATCATCAGGATCAGTCCCACGATCGGCGCCGTCATGGATATCACGCCGACGATGCCGAAGATCACGATCGAGATGACGATGATGAGCACGAAATAGACCAATAGCAGCCCGAAGATTCCCCAGCGGCGGCCCTTGCTCAGACCCGCGGCGCGGCCGAAGCCGGCGGTGAAGCTGACATCTTCCACCACCTGCACCGGCACAAGAACAAACCAGGTCACCAGGATGAAGAAGGCGAAAACGGCAGCAGCAATTCCCGCGGCTATTCCGATGAAATCGCTCGCAAAATACAGCATCACCGCGATCACGACCGGCACCACGACCACGATACCGACGGCGAGGGCCGCTCCGATCACCCGCGCGATCTTCTTGAAGCCTCCCGACATCATGCCGGAAATGCCGACGCGGGTGCCGCGCAGATCCTGGAAGGTCGCATAGGTGACCGGCGCGGTGATGAAGCCATAACTGAGGATGTTCAAGAACGAGCTTGAGCCGCGGCTCTCGCCCTCGACCACCCCGCCGGTCAGAATGTACTCGATCACGCCCTGAATGGCGGTGACGACCAGGGCGATCAACATCATCGGCACGATATTGCGCCCGAGCACGCCAAACGTCATGGACAAGGAGCGTGAGATGGAGAATCGCGGCCCTTCGGCCGCGGACGTGGTGAGAGTATCGGTCATGGGTTCCCCTCCGATGCAGACCGCGCGCGCTGCCTGTACGCATCGGGGGAGGCAGAGTCGACGAAGCCGTCCCCGATCGCGCGCCCGATCGGGAACTGCACCGCACCCGGTTCCGCAGCCATGATTCCCCCGTTCTTGCCGGCCGCCCCTCTTCCCCCGGCGGCCCGCGCAGTCCAGATGATGCCAGAGTGCGCTAGGACAGACAACCCAGCTGTGCGACTCGGACGTGCCTCAGGCGGTTGACGCCCCAGCTCCGGGGCTTCGCGGGGAACCCCGCCGCCTTCGCGGCGTTGACTAAATGGACGGTGATGAGACGGGGTCGCAGCGTGCCGGCCCAGGGAATCAAGCAGTCGGGGTCAAGGCGTGCCGAAACTTCAGGACCTTCTCGACCGGAATGAGACACAGGTGGCCGAGCGCGCCGCGCAGCAGCCGAGCGAAGATGTGCTCGAGCGCCA
>DATFDU010000021.1:0-18544 GCA_035251915.1 Dongiaceae bacterium
GTCCGCTCCGCGCGGCGCTAATCATCCTGCTCCCGTTCCTTGCTGATCCAGTGCTGGGCTTGCCGGTGTTCATCTGTCGTCTCCCGTTGCAGGGCCGGCCGCTCCCGCCCGGATATCGCTTCATTCCGCCGGCCCGTTTCGTTTTCGACCAGAGTGCGCGGTCGTTGACATCCGTGGCTGCATGGTATCAAGATCACGAAACAAGGCAAGAGTGATCACAATAACATCGACCGGCGCCCGCAGCGGGGTTGAACGGCGAGAGCAGGGAGGAACGATGCCCGGCAGCATCGTCGAGCTCGAACGGGCAACGAAGACGTATGCCGTCCCCGAAGGCGGCGCGGTGACCGCGCTTCATGCGGTCGATCTGCAGGTTGCGCGCAACGAGTTCTTGACCCTGCTCGGCCCTTCCGGCTGCGGCAAGACCACGCTGCTCCACGCCATCAGCGGTTTCGTGGAACTCGACCGGGGCCGCATCAGGCTCGACGGCGAGGACGTGACGCACACGCCGCCGCACCAGCGCCCGGTCAACACGGTGTTCCAGAGCTACGCGCTGTTTCCTCATATGACGGTCGGCGACAACGTCGGCTATGCGCTGGATGTGGCGCGCGTCGCCAGGGCGGAGCGCAACCAGCGGGTCGGCGGCGCGCTCCAGATGGTGGGCTTGGCAGGCATGGAGAACCGCATGCCGCGCCAGCTTTCAGGGGGACAGCAGCAGCGGGTGGCGCTTGCGCGCGCGATCGTGGGGCGCCCGAAGCTGCTGCTGCTCGACGAGCCGCTGTCGGCCCTCGACCGCAATCTGCGCCAGGCGATGCAGATCGAGCTCAAGAACCTGCAGGCGGAGCTCGGCATCTCCTTCATCTTCGTGACGCACGACCAGGAGGAAGCGCTCACGATGTCAGACCGCGTGGCCGTGCTGCACAAGGGCGTCATCCAGCAGGTCGACACGCCGCGCAACACCTATAATCATCCGATCAACACCTTCGTCGCGAGCTTCGTCGGCGCGAGCAACCTGTTCGAAGGCACGGTGCAGCGCGAGGGCGCCGGGGCGCATCTGGTGACCGGCGGCGGCGATGTCATCCGGCTGGCTGCGAATCCGGATGCGCAGACCAATGGTCCTGTCACCGCCATGCTGCGGCCGGAGCAGCTATCGACCCTTGCCAATGGCCACGCGCACCAGGGGGTGCTCGATGTCCGTGTCGTTCAGATCGTGTTCAGCGGCTCGAGCTTCGAGCTGATCGGCAGCACCCAGAGCGGCCAGAAGGTGACGGCGCGGGTATCGGCCGCGCAGCAAGGCACGATACCCGAGATCGAGACGACGAAGCAGGCGCGGCTTTTCTACGATCCCGGCAATGTCCACATGATCCGACAGCGCGGGCCATCGTCATGAAGCGGCTCGACCAAAGGCGGAGGAACTTCGCGCAGCTCGGCATCCTGCTTGGCCCGGTCTCGATCCTGCTCGCGATCTTCTTCCTCTGCCCACTGGCGATCATGCTGATCTACAGCCTTCTGGCCCCGGGACTCTATGGAGGGGTCGAGTGGACATACTATCCGCATAACTTCGGACGCATCCTCGGTTTCGCAGACCCGATGTTCGAGGACTTCGACCCGGTCTACCTGTCGATCTTCCTACGCTCTCTGCGGCTCGCGGCGACCACGGTTCTGATCACGCTGTTCGTCTGCTATCCGGCCGCTTTCATGGTCAGCCGCCTGCCCGACCGCTGGAAGGCATTCTGCCTGTTCCTCATCACGCTTCCGTTCTTCGCCAGCCTGATCGTGCGGCTCTTCATCTGGGTCCTGCTGCTGAAGCCGACCGGCTTCATCAACTTCGTTCTGCAGTCTCTGGGCCTGATCTCGCGGCCGCTGGAGATGATCTACACCGAGGGCGCGATCGTCCTCGGCATGGTCTACATCTTCATCCCGTTCATGTTCCTGCCGGTCTATGCCAGCGTGGAGAAGATCGACTGGCAGCTGGTGCGGGCGTCGCAGGATCTCGGCGCCAACGCCGTGCAGACCTTCCTGCGGGTGATCCTGCCCTTGACCCTGCCTGGCGTGATCGGCGGATCAATCATCGTGTTCATTCCCGCCCTGGGGAATTTCGTGGTGCCTGCCGTCCTCGGCGGCGCGAAGGTGCTGATGCTCGGCAACCTCGTGGAGCAGCAGTTCCTCTCCGCCCGGAACTGGCCGTTCGGCGCGGCCCTTGCCATGCTCATCATGGGCGCCGTGCTGCTGCTCCTGTTCTTCTACGTGCGGTACGAGGCGCGGCGCGGCGACGACGCGCCTCTGCTGCGGTGAGGGAAGCGCCATGCGCCGGATGAGGCAAATCGGAGCGGCGGCCCTGATCGGCTACACCCTGCTGTTCTTCGCGTTCATATACCTGCCGATCGCCGTCATCGCCGTCTATTCGTTCAACGCCGACCCCGTGAACATGATGCGCTGGTCGGGATTCACGTTCGACTGGTACAAGAAGATCTTCGGCTTCAAGGCGGTCGTCTCCGAGACGGCGCTCTACATCGAATCGACCGATCAGCTCATCGCGGCGGTCGAGAACAGCCTCATCGTCGCAGCCATGACGACGAGCGTCGCCACATTGCTCGGGACCAGCACGGCGCTGGCGCTCTACCGGTTCAACTTCCTCGGCAAGAAATTCTACCGCACCCTGCTGTTCGCTCCGATGCTGATGCCGGACATCGTGCTTGGGATCGCGCTGCTGATCTTTTTCGTCGGAATCGGCATTCCGCTCGGCATCCAGACCATCGTGATCGGCCAGTGCACGTTTCTAACCTCCTACGTCTTCATCGTCGTGTCGGCGCGGCTGGCGGGCATGGACCGCACGCTGGAGAATGCGTCGGCGGACCTGGGCGCCAACGAATGGGCGACGTTTCGCAGGATCATCCTGCCGCAGGTGATGCCCGGCGTGATCGGCGGCGCGTTGCTGGCCTTCATCATCTCGATGGATGACCTCGTCATCACCTACTTCATTTCGGGCGTCGATACGCAGACCTTGCCCTTGTTCATCTTCGGCATGCTGCGCCGGGGCATCAAGCCGGAGGTGAATGCGATCGCGGTGATGATGCTGGTGTTCTCGTTCGCGCTCGCGGCGCTCGGCCTCTATCTCAGGACGCGACGGCGATGACGCGCGAGGAAACGGCGCCGAACGCGGGAGCCTCGCCGCGCGCGCGGGACCTTGGCTTGAAGCTGCCGGGCGAGCCTGGCCCGCTCAACGCGATCACGGATGTCGCAGATGTGTCGGTCGGGATGAAGACGATCATCGAGACGCGCCCGCGTCCCGGCCGCTCCCTGCCGGTGCGGACCGGCGTGACCGCCATCATGCCGCGCGCCAGCGCCGATCAGCCTTCTCCGGTCTGGGCCGGTTTCCACCGGTTCAACGGAAACGGCGAGATGACGGGCACCCATTGGATCGCCGACGGCGGCTACTTCGTCGGGCCGGTGCTGATCACGAACACGCATGCGGTCGGCATGGCGCACCATGCGGCCGTAAAGTGGCTGCTGCGGCGCTTTCCCGCGATGTACAGCGGCGAGGAGCATCTCTGGATCATGCCGGTGGTGGCCGAAACCTATGATGGCCTGCTGAACGACATCAATGGGCAGCCGATCACGGAGCAGGACGTGCTCGATGCGCTCGCCGACCTGAAACCGGGGCCGGTCATGGAGGGCAACAGCGGCGGCGGCACGGGCATGGTCTGCTACGAGTTCAAGGGCGGCACCGGCACCGCATCGCGACGGGTCGCAGTCGGCGGCAAGGACTACACGGTCGGCGTTCTGGTGCAGGCCAACCACGGCATCAGGAGCTGGCTGAATATTCTCGGCGTTCCGGTCGGCCGGCATCTGTCGGAAGGGCGGGTCCTGGCCGGAAGAGGGGAGCGCGGCTCGATCATCGCCGTGATCGCGACCGACGCGCCGCTGCTGCCGCACCAGCTGAGCCGTCTCGCGCGCCGTGGCGCGATCGGCATCGGGCGCAACGGCGCGGTCGGGGGCAACAACTCGGGCGATCTCTTTCTCGCCTTCTCGGTCGGCAACCACGTGCCGATGCCGCATCGCGCGCCCGCGCGCATTCAGCTCGAGATGATCAATGACGAGCTGATCGATCCGATCTACGAGGCGGCCGTCCAGGGCATCGAGGAAGCGATCATCAATGCCCTGGTCGCTGCGGCCGACATGGGCGGGAGCGAATGGGATCGTTTCACCGTCAGAGCGCTCGATCACAGTGCACTCGGCGAAGTGCTGCGGCGGTATGACGGGCGGGCCCAGTAGCGCTTAGGAATGAACAGGCTGAAGAGGGTGAACCCATCCAGTCTCCCTTTTCTGTCAAACGCAGTTGGAGTAGCCTGACCAATTACAGATGAATTGTCCGCATGCCGGGTCAATTCAGGAAGGAGCGTGCAGCTCGCATGACGCACTCCACTGACGAGCCATGGCGGGTCGGGGTGCTGTTCTCTCGGACCGGCTATATGTCGGTCATCGAGGAGACGCAGCTGCGCGGCACGTTGCTGGCGATCGACGAGCTGAACGAGGCCGGCGGCATCAATGGACGCCCCATCAAGCCGGTCGCCTATGATCCCTCGTCGGAGGCATCGGCGTTCGGCCGCTACGCCAAGAAGCTGCTGGTGGAGGACGGGATCACGACCATCTTCGGCTGCTACACCTCCAGCAGCCGCAAGGCGGTCCTGCCCGTGGTCGAGAGACTGAATGGATTGCTGTGGTATCCGACCCTCTATGAGGGCTTCGAGTTCTCGCCCAACGTCATCTATACCGGCGCCGGTCCGAACCAGAACAGCCTGGAGCTGTTCCGCTATCTCATGGAGAGCTTCGGGAAGCGATTCTATTTCGTCGGCTCGGACTATGTGTATCCACGGGTGTCCAATCGCATCATGCGCGAGTTCGTGCGCGCCAACTCCGGGCAGGTGGTGGCGGAACGCTATGTCGCGCTGCGGCCGAACCGGGCCGAATTCTACGACGTGATGCGCGATATCCGCGAGCTGCGGCCGGATGCGATCTTCTCGACGGTGGTCGGCGACGGCACGGTGTTCCTCTATCAGGCCTACACCGAATGCGGCTTCGACCCGCGCGTGATGCCGATCGCCAGCCTGACGACGACCGAAGCGGAAATCTCGGCCATGGGCGCCGATGTCGGCGAGGGCCACATCACGGCGGCGCCCTATTTCCAGGGCGTGGAGAGCGATCAGAATCACCGCTTCCTGTCGCGCTGGCGCAAGATCTACGGCGACGATTTCGCCGCCAACATGTGCAGCGAAGCCGCGTATTTCCAGGTCAACCTGTTCGCCCAGGCGCTGAAGGCGACCAACTCCCTGGACACCGATCTGCTGCGCCCGGCGGTCCTGGGCGTCAACATGGACGCGCCGCAGGGCCGGATCTCCATCAACCCGTCCTGCGGCCATGCTAACCTGTGGACGCGCATCGGACGGGTCAATCGCACCGGGCAATTCGATATTGTGCGGCAGTCAAGCGCCGCCGTGAACGCAGACCCATATTTGATCGGCTATGGACGAGACCTTGCATTCTCCTGAAACCCAGAAGAGATCCCACAGCGGCGCCGAACGGGTCGGTGCTGCCGGCCATCACGCGCGTCATGGCGCCGCGTCCGCGACAGGCTTCGCCAATCTCAGCATCTGCGCAATCGTCGAGCCGGATGCGGAAGGCGAAGCGCTCATCCGCGCGCTGCAGCGAACCCATGCGCGCGTGTCGCATCTGTGGCCCGCGCCCGCCACCTATCCCGTCGGCTTCGATTTCCTGGCCAGCGAGCTGATCGCCGATTTGCCCGCGCGACTGCCCTGGTCGCCCGGCGAGTTTCCGCTCGCCTTCTGCGTCGTGGTGCGGGAGCGCGGGACGCTCGATCTTGCGGCGCTGCGCGACAGCACGCCACATTGCACGATCTCCTTGCCGCTGCGCCGCAACGACGTGGAGGCCGCGCTCGCCACGGGCCTTGCCCAGTTCCAGTACGAGCGCCGCCTGCGCGCGCGCATCGACAAGCTGGACGACTACATCCGGTCGATCCGCAGCGTGGAGCGCGCGAAGACGGTGATCATGGCGCGCAAGCGCATCGACGAGAACGAGGCCTACCACTATCTGCGCCGCCAGGCGATGGCGCGCCGCATCTCGATCGGAGAGCTCGCGCTTGCCATCATTGACACCGATGAGCTGCTGAGCTAGCTTTTTTCCGCGGCGGGCTGAGGCTCGCCAGGAGTTTCTCACGCGGCAATGGCGCCGCCTTAAAATCAGGTGCAATGCAGCCCTACCAGAACCTGCGCGAGCGGGCACTGGTGGGGTTTTCGCTGTTTTCAAACGGCTGCGAGCGGAGCGCGTTCGGCAGCAACGGTACCGCATTGCCCGCAAGAACCAGAGCCGCGCTCCGGCACAGGGAGGAAGCGATGAAGATTTCACGACGTGGTTTGCTCAAGGGCGCGACCGCCGCTGGTGTTGCGACGGCGGCGGGGTTTCCGCACATCTGGATCAAGAACACTTCGATCGCGCGCGCGGCGGACGGCGAGATCAAGGTTGGCGTCCTGTTCTCGCTCACCGGAACGACGGCGATCATCGAGGAGTCGCTGAACAAGGCGACGATCCTCGCGATCGAGGAGATCAACGCGGCCGGCGGCATCAACGGGATGAAGATCGTGCCGGTGGTCGAAGACCCGGCGTCCGACCCGGCGACCTTCGCCGAGAAGGCGCGCAAGCTGGTGCTCTCCGACAAGTGCGTCAGCGTGTTCGGATCCTACACCTCGGCGAGCCGCAAGGCCGTGCTGCCGGTGTTCGAGAAGCGCGAGAACCTCTACTTCTATCCGACCCTGTACGAGGGCCGCGAATGCTCGAAGAACGTCATCTACACGGGCGCGGTTCCCAACCAGCAGCAGGATGAGTTCGTGCCGTGGCTGGTGCAGCAGTTCGGCAAGAAGTGGTACCTGATCGGGTCCAACTACATCTATCCGAAGGAGGAGAACAACTACTGCAAGAAGCTGCTGAACGAGCTGGGCTGCGAGGTGGTGGCGGAGGAATACGTGCCGCTCGGCCACTCCGAGTTCTCCTCGGCGATCAGCAAGTTCCAGAGCCTGCAGCCGAACGTGATCTTCTCGACCGTGGTCGGCGATTCCGTGGTGGCCCTGCATCGCCAGTATCGCGCCGCCGGCCTCGATCCGGCCAAGATGCCGATGGCCAGCCTGACCACGTCGGAGAACGAGGTGGCGGCGATGGGCGGCGACGCCGCGGCCGGCCATTTCACCTCTGCGCCGTACTTCATGGTCTGGGATTCGCCGGAGAACCAGAAGTTCGTCGAGGCCTACAAGGCGCGCTGGGGCGGCGACAAGGTCACGCACTTCGTGTCCGAGCCGTCCTATTTCCAGGTCTATCTGTTCAAGCAGGCGGTTTCGAAGCTCGCCGCCAGCGATATCGATCCCAAGACCATCCGCGAGGCCGTCAAGGGCGAAGAGATGGTCGCCCCGCAAGGCAAGGTCCTGATCGAGCGCGACAACCTGCACACCTGGCTCTGGCCGAAGATCGGCCAGTGCAAGTCCGACGGCCAGTTCGAGATTCTCCAGCAATCGTCCGAGTGGCTGAAGCCCGAGCCATACAAGGCCTATCCGAACATGCACTGCACCGAGCAGGGCCTGAGCGAGTCGTAAGCGGGACGGGCTGCAGGCGCACCGGCGGGCCACACCGCCGGTGCGCTCAAGCGAAGGAACGAGGACGAACCGCATCCATGGAATTCGTGTCCCAGGCGATCACCGGGCTGTCGATTGCATCCATCCTGCTGATGGTGGCGCTTGGCCTCGCCATCATCTATGGCATCACCGGCGTCATCAATCTGGCGCACGGCGAGATGGTGATGCTGGGCGCCTACAGCGCGTGGGCGCTGCAGACGTTCGTCGGGCTGGGCTTCTTCGCCAGCCTGCCGCTGATCTTCCTGGCGACCGCCCTGTTCGGCTGGGTGATCGACCGGGTCGTCATCCGGCACCTCTATAACCGGCCGTTGGACACGATCCTCGCCACCTGGGGCATCGGCGTCATGGCACAGCAGATTGTCCGCCTGGTGGTGGGCGGCGAGCTGCGCTACGTGCAGATGCCGAGCCTCAACTCCGCGCTCCAGGTCGGCAGCGTCGACATCCCGATCATCCGTCTCTTCATCCTGTGCCTGTCGATCGCGCTGTTTGCGCTCACCTGGTACCTGCTGTTCCGCACCAACCTCGGGCTGAAGCTGCGCGCGATCGCGCAGAACCGTGAGGTCGCCTCCTGCTTCGGCATCGATGCCGATCGCGTCTATGGCCTGACCTTCGCCTACGGCGCGGGCCTTGCGGGTCTCGCCGGCGCGGTCGTCTCGCCGCTGAAGAGCGTCTCACCGGAGATGGGCACGACCTACGTCGTCGACGCCTTCATGGTCGTGGTGCTGGGCGGGGTGGAGAGCCTGGTCGGCACGGTGGTCAGCTCCGGCATCATCGGCGGCCTGTCGGGTTCGATCGCCTTCTACTTCAACGACACGATCGCCAAGGCCGCCGTGCTGCTGGCGATCGTGGTGCTGATCCGGTTCATGCCGCAAGGCCTGTTCGCGGCCAAGGTAAGAAGCTGAGCCAAAGACGAGAAAAAAAGGAACCTCGGGTAGTGTTGGGTCGCAACAGCTTCCAGTTTCTGATCTACGCGCTGTTCTGCGCCGGCGTCCTGGCGCTGCCGATGTTCGTCGAGGACGCCTTTCTGCTCAACAAGAGCGCCCGCTACCTGGTGCTCGGCATCCTCGCCATGGCGCTCAGCCTCTCCTGGGGCTATGGCGGCATCCTCAACCTGGGGCAGGCGACCAGCTTCGGCCTTGGATCCTACTGCATGGCGATGGCCCTGAAGCTGCGCACCGTGCCGATTCATACCGGCGCGGAAGGCCTGCCCGACTTCATGGTGTGGAACAACGTCGAGACGCTGCCGTGGTTCTGGCAGCCGTTCTATTCCATGCCGTTCGCGCTGGCCGCAGGCATCCTGGTGCCTGCGCTCATCTCCGGCCTGCTGGCGTGGTTCATGTTCCGCGGGCGGGTCACCGGCGTTTACGTGGCGATCATCACGCTGGCGTTCCTGGTGGTGGTGAACCTGCTGATCATCGACCAGCAGCGCTTCACCGGCGGATTCAACGGCATCACCGACCTGGCGCAGCTCGAGCTGTTCGGATTCGAGTTCGACGCCTACGGCGCATCCTCGTACTACCTGATCGCGGCGACGCTCACCGTGTGCCTGTTCGCCGCCCTGCTGGTGACCAAGAGCAAGGCGGGGCTGGTCCTGCAGGCGATCCGCGACCACGAGAACCGGGTGCGCTACTTCGGCTACGACGTCGCGCGCTACAAGATCTTTGCCATGTCCGTGTCGGCCGCGATCGCCGGGGTTGCAGGCATGCTCTACACGGTGGTGATGGAGTTCGCCTCGCCGACCTTCCTCAACGTGCCGCTGAGCCTGTCGGTCGTGATCTGGTGCGCGGTCGGCGGGCGGCAGAGCCTCCTCGGATCCACGTGCGGCGCGATGCTGATCGCGGGCATGCAGGGCGCGCTCTCGGAGTCGGAGACCTTCCTCGAGACCTGGACCCTGGTCATGGGGCTGCTGTTCGTCCTGGTCGTGCTGTTCCTGCCGCAGGGCCTGGCCGGAATCGGACAGCGGCTGGTCGACCATCTGTTCGCCCAGCGTGCAAGGGCTCATGCGCCCGGCACGTCCGCGCGTCCCGCCACCACGCCGCCATCATCGTGAGCGAGGCGGAGATGGAACAGCAGCACAAGGATCTCAGGCTGGATCACGTCAGCGTCCGCTTCAACGGATTCCTCGCCGTGGACGATCTGACCTTGACCGTCAAGGCGGGCGAATTGCGCTGCCTGATCGGGCCGAACGGCGCCGGCAAGACCACCACCCTCGATGCGATCTGCGGCAAGGCCAAGGCCAGCACGGGGGAGATCCGATTGGGCGACGCGCTGCTCAACAACCTCGAGGAGCATGAGATCGCGCGCATCGGCATCGGCAGGAAGTTCCAGGTGCCCAGCATCTTCCGGCAGCTCACCGTGCGCGAGAATCTTCTGGTCGCGCACTCCCGCCAGCCCGGCGTGGTCCGAAACGCGTTGCGCTTCCGGCGGAGCGAGGACAGCGACGGCCTCGACAAGCTGGCGGAGCTGGTCGGCCTGCGCGACCACCTCGACCGCCTGGCCGGGCATCTGTCGCATGGTCAGACGCAATGGCTCGAGATGGCGTTGCTGCTGGCGCAGGATCCCAAGCTCATCCTGATGGACGAGCCGACGGCGGGAATGACCGCGCAGGAGACCCGCAAGACGGCGGAACTGTTCAATCGCCTGAAAGGCAACCGCACGCTCATCGTCGTCGAGCACGACATGGCTTTCGTGAAGGAGATCGCGGAGGTCATCTCGGTCATGCACCAGGGCAAGCTGCTCGCGCAAGGCACGGTGGCCGAGATCGAGCGGGATGCCGCGGTCAAGGAAGCCTATCTGGGCTCGGGGGGCATCAGCGATGCTTGAGCTCAGCAACGTCGAAGCAGGCTATGGCGCCAGCCGCGTCCTGCAAGGCGTTACCTTGACGGTGCAGGGCGGCGAGTTCGTCAGCGTGCTCGGCCGCAACGGCGTCGGCAAGACCACGCTGGTGCGGACGATCATCGGCCTGATGGAGAAGGTGAAGGGCTCGATCCGGCTGGACGGCGCGGAGATCGGCGGCCTGAAGGCGCATCAACGCGCGACCGCCGGCATCGGCTACGTGCCGCAGGGCAGGGGCATCCTGCCGAAACTGACCGTACGGGAGAACCTGATCCTCGGCACCTTCGCGAACAGAACAGGCAGCGGACGCATCACCGACTGGGTGTTCGAGCTGTTCCCGATCCTGCACCAGTTCCTCGATCGCGCCGGCGGCAATCTCTCGGGCGGTCAGCAGCAGCAGCTGGCAATCGCCCGCACCCTGTTGAGCGAGCCGAAGATCATCCTGTTGGACGAGCCGACGGAAGGGATACAGCCCAACATCGTGGAGCAGATCGAGCAGGTGCTGATCGATCTGAACCGCCGGCACGGCAAGACGATCGTGCTGGTCGAGCAGAACGTCAAATTCGCGCGCCGCGCGTCCGACCACTTCGTCGTGATGGACCGCGGCAGCATCGCGGCACAAGGCCCGATCGGCGCGCTGACCGACCAGATCATCCAGCAGCATCTGGCGGTATAGCCCATGTCTCCATTCGCACCATTCAAGAACCCGAAAACCCCAAGGAGGGAATCATGATCCACGGCGATATTTCCAGCAGCAAGGACACGGTCGGCGTCGCCGTCGTGAACTACAAGATGCCGCGCCTGCATACCAGGCAGGAGGTGCTCGAGAATGCACAGAAGATCGCCGACATGCTGGTCGGCATGAAGGTCGGCCTGCCGGGCATGGACCTGGTGATCTTCCCGGAATACAGCACCCACGGGATCATGTACGACCAGAAGGAGATGTACGCCACCGCCTCCAAGATTCCGGGGGAGGAGACGGACATCTTCGCCAAGGCGTGCCGCCAGGCCAAGGTGTGGGGCGTGTTCTCCCTGACCGGCGAACGGCATGAGGAGCATCCCAACAAGGCGCCCTACAACACGCTCATCCTGATGAACGACAAGGGCGAGATCGTCCAGAAGTACCGCAAGATCATGCCGTGGGTCCCGATCGAAGGCTGGTATCCCGGCAACTGCACCTATGTCTCGGAAGGCCCCAAGGGGCTGAAGATCAGCCTGATCATCTGCGACGACGGCAACTACCCCGAGATCTGGCGCGACTGCGCGATGCGCGGCGCGGAGCTGATCGTGCGCTGCCAGGGCTACATGTATCCCGCCAAGGATCAGCAGGTGCTGATGGCCAAGGCGATGGCCTGGGCCAACAACTGCTACGTCGCGGTCGCCAACGCGTCGGGATTCGACGGCGTCTACTCCTATTTCGGGCATTCGGCCATCATCGGCTTCGACGGCCGTACCCTCGGCGAGTGCGGCGAGGAGGACATGGGCGTGCAGTATGCACAGCTCTCGACCTCGCTCATCCGCGACGCGCGGCGCAACGGCCAGTCGGAGAACCATCTCTTCAAGCTGGTGCACCGCGGCTACACCGGCATGATCGGCTCGGGCGAAAGCGCGCGCGGCGTGGCGGCCTGCCCGTACGATTTCTACAAGAAGTGGATCGCCGACCCGGAAGGCACGCGGGAGATGGTCGAAGCGCTGACGCGGCCGACGGTCGGCACCGACGAATGCCCGATGGAAGGCATCCCGAACCAGAAGGCCGCCGCTCATCGCTGATTGGGACGGGGCGGCGTATCTGCGTGCGCCGCCCTGATCCGATCCATCCACCGCTCTACGAACATCCGCCGCCGGCGCTTCGCTCGGCGTCGTCAGCGCCGTGTCACCTTGAGTCGGATCATGCAGCTGGAAGCCTATTTGATCACGCAGGAGCCCTATTACCGCCCGATCGGCGATGAAGTCGCGCTGTTCGAGGCCGCGTACGCCCGCCGCATGCCGATGATGCTGAAAGGCCCGACCGGCTGCGGCAAGACGCGCTTCATCGAGCATCTGGCCTGGCGCTTGAAGCGGCCGCTGATCACCGTCGCCTGCCACGAGGACATGACCGCATCCGACCTGGTCGGACGCTTCCTGCTCGATGCCAGCGGGACGGTCTGGCATGACGGCCCGCTGACCCTGGCGGTCCGCCACGGCGCAATCTGCTACCTCGACGAGATCGTCGAGGCGCGGCAGGACACCACGGTCGTCATCCATCCGCTGACCGACGACCGGCGCATCCTGCCGCTGGAGAAGCGCAATGAGATCGTGCGGGCGCATGCCGACTTCCAGCTCGTGATCTCCTACAATCCCGGCTACCAGAGCGTCCTCAAGGACCTCAAGGAATCGACCAAGCAACGCTTCGGCGGCATCGAATTCCGCTATCCCGACACCGAGATCGAGACCGAGATCGTGGCGCATGAGGCCGGCATCGGCCGGGCGGTCGCCGAGAAGCTGGTCAAGATCGGGCAGCGCTCGCGCAACCTGAAGGGCCACGGGCTGGACGAAGGCGCCTCCACCCGCATGCTGATCCAGGCAGGGCGCTTGATCGCCGAGGGCGTCGCGCTTGGCAGTGCCTGCGAGGTGGCGTTGGTGCTGCCGATCACCGACGATGCCGACATCCGCGGCGCGCTGTCGCAGACCATCGCGGCCTGCGCGTGATGCGATGATGGTCGCCCTCCCGTCCGAAATTGCGCCTGCCAAGGGGCTGCGAGGCGCTGCGACCCTTTCCACCGATGACTTCTCGTTCGTCGATGCGGAGCGCGGGCTGAAGGCGTACCTGATGGCGCTCTGGCGCCTGCATCCCATCTTGCGCGGTGCGGCCACCCAACCGGGATACCCGCTGCCGCGCCGCGTGTCCTTCGATGGCGGATATGTTCGCGTCCCCGATCTGCAGACCGACTCCCATCCGGATCGCCCGGGCTCGATCTATTGGGCCGCATTGGCTCATGTCGCGGCCCATCTGAGCCATGCCCGCCAGCGCTGGCAGACCGGCACCCTGAAGCCGCTCCAGATCGCGCTGGTATCGCTGATCGAGGACGCACGGGTCGAGGCGCTGGCGATCCGCGAGTATCCCGGGCTGCACCGGTTGTGGGCGCCGCATCACACGGCCCAGCCGGGGAGCGCGGCGACGGCCGAGATCCTGATGGCGCGCCTGTCCCGTGCGTTGATCGACCCCGCCTATCGCGATGATGATCCCTGGGTCCAGAAGGGCCGGACGATGTTCTTCGATCATCGCCTGCAATGGGAGCAGCCGGCGATCAGCCGCGACATCGGCGGCCTGCTCGGCAACGATCTCGGGCAGATGCGCATCCAGTTCAATGCCAAGACTTATGTGGTCGAGCCGGCCTATCGCGACGACAATGCCGGCCTGTGGGACTGGGAGGACGCGTCGCCGCAGCAAGCCGACGAGAGCGACGTGCCGATCGAATCCTTCCGGATGGTGCGGCAGGAGAATGACGAGCAGTCCGCAAGCAGCCGTCGCCGCGACGAGTCCGGCACCAGTGCTGTTCCAGCCCGCGAACGGCCGGTTGCTGCCGATGCCGGGATCCCCATCGCGCACTATCCGGAGTGGGACTATCTCCTGGGCCGCGCGCGTCCCGATTGGACCACGATCCTGGAGTTCGAGACGCCGCGCGCGTCGACAGTCGGGCTGGAACGGCTGCTCCACGACTACGCGGACGTCGAGCAGCGGATCGTGAAGCTGATCCGCTCGGCGCGCGTGGCGCGGCCTGTGCGCATGCGCCGCCGGGCCGAGGGCGAGCGTCTTGACCTCGAAGCATGCATCCGGGCGGCGATCGACTGCAGGCTCGGTCTTTCGCCCGATCCCAGGGTTTACGAGACCAGCGAGATGCGCGACCGCGACCTCGCCGTCCTGGTCCTGCTCGACATCTCCGAATCGACCAAGGAATTCGTCAGGAACACCACAACGACCGTGCTGTCGATGGAGCGCGCGGCGACCGCATTGCTGGCCGCGGCGCTGGAAGCGCTTGGTGATCCGTTTGCCATTCATGCCTTTTGCTCGAACGGCCGGAACGAGGTTCGCTACTACCGCATCAAGGACTTCCACCAGCCCTACGGCGCGCTGGCTGCCGAACGCCTCGCCGGCTTGCGTGGCGGCCTGTCCACCCGCATGGGCGCGGCGCTCCGGCATGCCCGCAGCGAAATCCGTACGCAGCCGTTCCATCGCCGCCTCGTGCTGATCGTCACGGACGGCGAGCCGTCCGACGTCGACGTGCCGGACCGGAAGCACCTGGTCGAGGATGCGCGCCGGGCGGTGCAGGAGCTGGGCCATGACGGCATCGACGTGTTCTGCGTCGGACTGGATAGCGGCGGCGATTCCTACCTGACCCGCATCTTCGGCCGGCGCAACGCGGTGCAGATCGACCAGATCACCACCCTGCCGGAGAAGCTGCCGGCCATTTATCTCCGCCTGACGACGTGAGGACGAGGCGCAATGGCATCCGGAAGAGCCAGAGTTGTCGCGGAGTTCGCGGGCACTTTCCTGCTGGTGCTGTTCGCCGCCGGCGCGGTGGTCGCGACGGCCAGGTTCAACGGCGCGCCGATCGCGCTGGTTTGCGGCATCTCGTCGGGCGTCATCCTGGCCGCGGTCATCTGGGGCCTGACGCCGATCTCGGGCGGGCACGTCAATCCCGCGCTCACGATCGCGCTCGCCTACCTGGGCCGCTTCCCCTGGCGTTGGGTACCGGCTTATGTCCTCGCACAGCTTGCGGGCTCCGCGCTGGCAGCACTCGCGCTGCTTTGGCTGCTGGGCGATTTCGGCGCCATGGGCGCCAATGTTCCGAACGCTGCGCTCGGCATCTCCGCGTCCGGGGCTTTCGGCCTGGAGGCGATGCTGTCCTTCGTCATGATGGCCGTCATCCTGCTGTGCGGCCGGTCCGATCACCCCACGATCGACACCGGAGCAATCAGGATCGGCGCCATCGTCGGACTGGAGGTCATGCTGTTCGGGCCGATCGCCGGCGCCGCGATGAACCCGGCGCGCGCCTTTGGCCCCTATCTCGTGATGGGGGACTGGTCCGACTTCTGGATCTATGTCGCGGGTCCTCTGGTGGGACTCTCGGCCGCGGCGATGATCTACCGCCGTGCGGAGCGGCTTGTCACTCGACATTTGCAAGTGAGCTGCGACTAAACGCCTGACAGGAGGGTATGATGGCGGACGAATCGACACGCGAGCATCTTGAAAGCAACATCGATCACATTCTTGGCGAGGAGTACGAGCACAGCCCGGTTCCGGCGCGCGCCCGCCGCAGCATGTTCTCCGTCACCATGGTATGGGCGGGGTTTCCGATGATCATCACCGGAGCGATGACAGGTTCGATCCTGGTCCTCGGCATGGGATTCGCCGATGCACTGGTCGCCATGGTGATCGGCAACCTCATCATGTTCGCCTATGTCGGTGCTCTGGGCCTGCTCGGCACGCACAAGGGCACGAACTTTGCCTTGCTCGCCAGCATCGTTTTCGGGCGAAAGGGTTACGTGTTGGCATCGGGCCTGCTGTCGACCCTGCTGCTCGGCTGGTACGCCGTGCAGACCGGAATCACCGGGGCGCTGATCAGCAGCACCTACGGCCTCAACTATATCGCCATGACGATTGTCGCCGGGCTGCTCTACATCGGCATCACGTTCATCGGCGTCCGCGGCCTTCACCTCATCGGCCTCGTTTCCGTTCCGGCGTTCGTCATCCTCGGCCTCTGGGTTGCGTTGGATGCGGCCGGCACCACGACGTGGGATGCGATCTACCACTATGCCGGCAACAACGGCGTCGCCACCATGTCCATGGGCGTCGGGCTCACGGTCGTCATCACCCTGTTCATCGACGCCGGGACGGTGACCGCCGACTTCAACCGCTGGGCGGCCGACACCAAGAGCTCGCTGGTCTCGACCTTCAGCGCGTTTCCGGTCTCCAATCTGCTGGCGATGTTGGTGGGCGGCGTGACGACCGCCGCGCTGGCGGTCCCCGACGCCAATCCGTTCGGGGCCGACAACATGTTCGGCTACATGAACGCGAAGCAACTGACCTGGCTCAGCATCCTCGCGTTCCTGTTCCTGTACTGCAACCTGGGCTCGGTGTGCGCCCATTGCCTGTACAATGCGGCGACCGGCTGGTCGCGCATCGTCGGCGGCCACATGCGCCTGCTCGCGGTCATCCTGGGCGCCATCGGCATCGCGGTCGCGGCCGGCAACGTCTGGGCCTTTTTCATCGAATGGCTGACGCTGCTCGGCATCCTGGTGCCGCCGATTGGCGCCATCATCCTGGTGGACCAGTATGTCATCCGCAAGGGATCGGCGATCGACGCCGATTGGCGCTGGCAGGCCTTCTTCGCCTGGGCCTGCGGCTCGGTGGTCGCATTCATCGTCGAGAAGGGCGCGCCGGAATGGTCCACGGCGATCTCCGCATTCCTGGTCGCCGGCGTGGTTTATTGGGCGATGGCCAAGGTGATGGTCGCGAAACGGCAGATGTCCTAGTCGCAAATTTTTGCATGAGGAAAGGCGAAGGCGGCCGTCGAGCCGTCTTCGCCGGTGAGCAGAGGAGGCAGATATGTCCATCGATTACGAGATCTATGACCTGGGCGATGTGCGCCTGCAGCGCGGCGCGATGATCCGGAACTGCAAGCTGGCCTACAAGACCTTCGGCCAACTCAACGCCGAGAAGAGCAATGTCATCGTCTATCCGACCTGGTATTCCGGCCAGCACTACGACAACGAATGGCTGGTCGGCCGCGGCCGGGCGCTGGATCCCGACAAATACTTCATCGTCATTCCCAACATGTTCGGCAACGGCCTGTCGTCATCGCCCAGCAACACGCCGGAGCCGTACAACGCGGCGCGGTTCCCGCAGGTGACGGCGTTCGACAACGTGGTGCAGCAGCACCGCCTGGTGACGGAGAAGTTCGGCGTCAGCAGGATCAGGCTGGTGACCGGCTGGTCGATGGGCGGGCTGCAGACCTTCCACTGGGGGGCGCTGTTCCCGGACATGGTCGAGCGCATTGCGCCGTTCTGCGGGTCGGCCAAGTGCTCGCGTCACAATTTCGTGTTCCTGGAGGGCGTGAAGGCGGCGCTCACCGCCGATGCCGCGTGGAACAACGGCTGGTACACGGCGAAGCCCGAGAAGGGGTTGCGCGCCATGGCCCGGGTCTATGCCGGCTGGGGCTTCTCGCAGGCGTTCTACCGCCACGAGCTCGACCTTCGGACCCTCGGCTACTCCTCGCTCGAGGACTTCCTGGTCTCGTTCTGGGAGGGCTTCTTCCTGCCCAAGGACGCCAACAATCTGCTGACCATGCTGTGGACCTGGCAGAACGGCGACATCAGCGACAACCCGCTCTACAAGGGCGACCTCAAGAAGGCGCTCGGCGCCATCAAGGCCAAGGCCTTTGTCATGCCCGGCTCCACGGATCTCTATTTTCCGCCGGAGGACAGCGAAAACGAGGTCGCGCACATGCCGAACGCCACGTTCGTGCCGATCAAATCGGTCTGGGGGCATTTCGCCGGCGGGCCGGGCACGAGCAAGGAGGACGTCGCCTACCTCGACACCAAGCTGAAGGAGCTCCTGTCCTCATGACCGGTGGGTCACCCGGGTAGACCATAGTTCGCGTTTGCGGAAGCGGCGGCGGCAATCTGTCCGGTGTGCCGCACGTCATGCGGATGATCAGATCGCAAGGTACTCATGCCTGAGTTCTTTGTTGCCGAGTACTTCGCCGGAAGATCCGCTGAACACCACCTTGCCGCCGTCCAGGATGATCGCGCGGTCCGAAAGCCGAAGGGCGGCGACCGCGTTCTGCTCGACGATGATGGTGGTGATGCCGATGTCGCGGATCTCCTGCACAATCTTCTCGATCTCCTGCACGATCACCGGCGCGAGGCCCTCATAGGGTTCGTCGAGGAACAGGATCTTGATGTCGCGGGCCAGCGCACGCGCCACCGCCAGCATCTGCTGCTCGCCGCCGGATAGCGTGGTCGCCTCCTGC
>DATFDU010000022.1:0-7873 GCA_035251915.1 Dongiaceae bacterium
ATGCCCACCTTGAGCACATGCTCGCAGACCGGCCGTGGCTGGACGGCGATGTGCGCACGGTGGCGGACGCCTATCTCGTTGGCGTGGCGCGCTGGGGTGAGGACCTGCGCCTGTTCGATTTGAAGCGCGAGTATCCGCGCCTGCACGCGCACCTGCAGAAGCTGGAGGCCGACAAGGCCGTCATCTTCGCTCACGCCATCGAGGACGAGAAACCGGCGACCGGCAGCGGCGGCTTCCTGGGCCATGTGACTCTGGCGGAGTTACAGCGGCGCTTGGCAGCATAGTTACACCATCACCGTCATCGCCGGGCCGCCGCAACGCGCCGTGACCCGGTGATCCAGGTCACGATGTGCTGCACGATGCAAAATTGGGTTGCCGGGTCTTCGCCCGGCAATGACGGAGAAAAAGGGGGAAGCGCGCTACCCCGTCGCCCCCAGCGCCACCACCAGCGACTGCGCCAGGCACATCGACGCGCCCAGAGAGCGGAAGTCGTGCACCGCGGCGTCCTCGACGTAGAACACCACGTCGCATTGCGCGGTGAGGGGGCTGAGCGGCTGATCGGTGATGCCGACCACCGGCACCTTGCGCTGCGCGGCGAAGGCGACGGTCTCCACCACGCGCGGCGTGTAGTCGGCGTAGGTGATGGCCACCAGCGCGTCGCGCGGCTCCATCAGCAGGCGCTGCTCCTGGTCCATCCCGCCGATCGCGTCGATCAGATTGGCGCGCCGGCCGATCTTGCTGAGGGCGTAGTAGAGATAGGCGGCGAGCGGGAAGGAGCGGCGCTGCGCCACCAGGTGGATGGTCTCGGCCTTGCGCAGGATCTGCACCGCGCGGTCGAGGTCGCCGGCCTTGGTCTCCTCGCACAGGTGCTGCAGGGCGGCGATGTTGGCCTCGGCGAAGCGGGTGAGGATCGCCTGCGGGCCGTGGTCGCTCTGCCCATGCAGCTCCTCGCGCATGGCGGCGATGCGCTCGGAATAGCTCGGCCGGCTCTCGCGCAGGCGCTGCTGGAAGATGCGCTGCAGATCGGAGAAGCCCTCGAAGCCGAACGCCTTGGCGAAGCGGATCAGCGCGGAGGGCTGCACGCCAGCATGCTGCGCGATGACAGCGATCGATTCGATCGCGATCTCGTTGGGATGCTTGAGCGCGAATTCGGCGATCTGGCGCAGCCGCTTGCTCAAGGTCGGATAGCGCGCCGAAATTTCGCGATTGAGGCCCACGACATCGGCCGGGCCGCCGCCCGCCGGCGTCGTTCGTCGCGTGCGGGTTCCGCTCGATGTCAGGCTCTTGCGTTTGGGCATCTGCTTCCCGCTTTTGATGGAAAGACCGCAAAATAGAATAAAAATTCCTCTTGCTTGATACAAACGAAAAATCTCAGAATCTGCCGCCGCCCGGAAACGATGCGGTTTTGGAGCTCAGCAATGCCGCAATCCATCGGAATCGGTGTCGTCGGCACCGGCATCATGGGCACTGCCCATGCCATGGCGTTCAGATCGGCGCCGACGATTTTCGAGACCGCCCTGTCAGCCAGTCTCGAGGTGGTCGCGGACGTGAACCTCGCCGCCGCGCAAAAGGCGGCGCAGCGCTTCGGCTTCAAGCGCGCCGTCGCTGCGTGGCAGGAGCTGGTTGCCGATCCGGCTGTCGACCTGGTGTCGATCACCACCCCCAACGCCCTCCATGCGGAGATCGCCATCGCCGCGCTCAAGGCCGGCAAGCATGTCTATTGCGAAAAGCCGCTGGCCGCGGATCTATCAGCTGCCGAGGAGATGGCCGCCGCCGCGAGCGGCGCCAAGGGCAAGACCCTGGTAGGGTACAACTACCTGCGCTCGCCCGCCATCCGGTTCGCCAGGCAGCTGATCAGGGACGGCGCCATCGGCCAGGTCAGCTATTTCCGCGGCGTGTGCGACGAGGACTACATGGCGGATGCCGAGACGCCGTACTCCTGGCGCTGCCGGCGCGACATGGCAGGCCTCGGCGCGCTCGGCGATCTTGCCTCGCATCTGGTCAGCATCGCGCACGATCTGATCGGGCCGGTGCGCCGCCTGGTCGCCGACACGCGCATCGTGATTCCCAAGCGCCCGGTGCCGGCTGCCGGCGACGGCACCGAGCGGCGCGACGTCAAGGTCGCGCTGAGTGGCGAGTACCGCGCGGTGGAGAATGAAGACACCGCCCACGCGCTGATCCAGTTCGACGACGGCATCATGGGCACGCTGGTCACCAGCCGCGCCCACTGGGGCCGCAAGTCGCACCTCGGCTTCGAGGTGTTCGGCTCCAACGGCTCGATCCTGTTCGATCACGAGCGCATGAACGAGCTGCAGATCTACACCAGGGACGCCACCGACGCGGCGACCAACGGCTACCGCCTGATCCCGATGGGGCCGGAGCATCCGTTCTACGGCCGCTTCTCGCCCGCCAAGGGCCACGGCATCGGCTTCAATGACCTCAAGATCATCGAGGTCGCGCATCTGCTGGAGGGCATCGCCGGCAGGGAAGCGCTCTCGCCCACGATCGGCGACGCGCTGGCGATCGAGAAGGTGCTGCACGGCATCATCGCCTCCACCAGGAGCGGGGCGTGGGTAGACCTCGGATGAGGTGAGGAAGCCCTATTCGGCCGCGGGCTCTTCACCCGGAGGCGGCTGATCGGGCCGGCGCCGCCGTGTCGCGACGGCCCCCGCGATCTGCGTCTGCTTGCCGGCCGTGTCCGAGACAACCACGTTGGCCGGCAGCGCCGGGACCGAAAGCTGGATATCCTTCTCTTCGAACTTCAGCTTCAGGCGACGCAGGAACGCACGGCCGACGTCCCATTGGCGGATCGGCCGGGTCTTGATGCGGGAGCGGATGAGGTAGGTCGTGTCGTTGAAGCCTTCGACGCCGGCGATCTCGATGGGCGCGAGGATGTCGTGCCGGAACATTTCGTCCTTGCGCAGCTCTTCGTCGGCCTCCTTCAGGGCCTTGATGACCTGGTCGACATCGTAGCGATAGGCCACCTTGACGTCGCACAGGTAAAAGGAGAAGTCGCGGGTCATGTTCGTGATGGTCCCGACCGATCCGAAATTGATCGTATGAAGGTCGCCGTTGTAGTCGCGCAGCCGCATCGATCTGACCGTCATCCCCTCGACCAGGCCGCCCTTGCCGTCCACGCTGATCACGTCGCCGATGCTGACGGTATCCTCGAACAGGAAGAACGCGCCGGTGATGACATCCTTCACCAGCGACTGCGCGCCGAAGCCGACCGCGAGGCCGACCACGCCGGCGCCGGCCAGCAGCGGCGCGATATCGACGCCGATCTCCGACAGGACCACCAGGGTCGCCATCGTGCTGATGACGATGAGCAGGATGTTGCGGATCAGCGGCAGCAGGGTGCGCGCGCGCGCCGAGCGCAGCATCCGATAGCCGGATTCGTCGCGCTGGTTGAGCTTGGCGTAGACGATGCCGCCCAGGATCTCCCATGCCGCGAGCGCCAGGACCAGGATGATGGCGATATCCGCGGCGCGGCCAAGCAGCGAGCGTCCGGTCTCGCCGAACAGAAAACCGCCGACATCGACTCGCCAGGCGGCGAGGATCACCAGCACTGCGGCGATGCGCACCGCATACACGACGATGCGCCGGATGATCGGGATATAGCGGTTGGCGCGCGATGCCACCACCGGATAGCGCGCCATCAGCGCGTCATCGACGCCGGCAAAGCGGTTGAACAGGCGCGGCAGCCACGTCTCGCCGGCGGCGACCGCGCCGATCACGAGCGCGGTGATGATCGTTGCGCGCAACAGGTAGAAGAACCCGCCCGAGACGTTGAAAGCCCAGACCAGGTAGACGCCCACCAGATACACGATGACGGCAACGTGCCAGACCTCCGCGAGGCGGCCGCGGATCGCCCCCGGCACGATGCGTCGCCCGCCTTCCACGGGCCGGCCGCTAATCCAATGCGCAACCGTCTCGCGGTTCTGCAGCACCAACACCACCAGCAGCGCAGTCAGGATGAAGCCGAGGATCTTGGCCGCGACGACATAGCCCGCCGGCGGCAGGCCCAGCAGCAGCGCGGTTTGCAGCAGGACATAGCCCCAGACGCCGACCACGATCATGCGCCGCGCCCAGATGTAGAGGTAGACTGCGGTGGCATCGCTCAACGGAAACAGCCGCAGTCCCGGCTCGAACGGGCTGAACAGGAATCGCGCGACCACCGCGCCGACCATCGAGATCAAGGTCGCGTTGATGATGGCCAGCAATGCCAGCCGTGCATGCGCAATCGGTCCAGCCCAGCTCGCGACCACCAGCGCCACGACACCGAACGCGATGATCGGCAACAGCTCGAGGACAAAGCGGACGGCCGCGAACCGGATGCGCCGGAACAGGCGGTCGCCCGCGCGCATCGCCAGGCGCCTCCGGCCGGCCTTGACCCCGAGGTTGATCACGTAGGCGACGAGCAGGCCCGCGCCGAGGCTGAGCGCCAGGTCTTCGCCGATCTCCAGCCACATGGCCTGCCGGGCGGGATCGTTGCCTTGCAGCTCCAGCCAGGCCAGCAGATGGCCCGAGGCGCCGAAGCTGCGCTCCAGACCTTCCATGGAGTCGCTCAGTCTCTGGAACGCGGCGGAGAAGGCGCCCAGCATGCGCGCGCCGATGCCCTGCTCCTCCGCGGGTGGCGCCTCGGCCTGCTGGACCTGGAGCAGGGTCTCGATCTGCTTTTCGAGTTCCTCGCGCTTGGCCGGGTCGCGCAGGGTGTCCAGCATGTTCTGCAGGTCGTCGCGCGTCGCGGCCGGCGGCGCGGACTGTTGCTCGCTCGGGGTGCCCTTGGGAATCGGGACGGCTGTCTGCGCGAAGGCCGGTGGCACGGCCACACAGAGCGCGAGCGCCGCCAACGCCGGTGCGAGCCACCCTCTCAACCGTCCCATCAGTGTCATTGGCGCTCCCACAGACGGAAGGCGGGCGGGGCGATCTCTCGCACCCGGCCCGCGCCTCAGCGTCGCTGGCATGCTCGGACAAAACATACCGTGCGTCGCCGAGTCATGAAACAATCCAAGGATAAATCCGTTGCAGGGCTGAAAACCCCTATATTAGTGTGACCCCTTCAGGGAGGTCCATGTTCTTGCGCAATCTGGGAAAAACCGGAGTCCGGGTGACCGAGATCGGCTTCGGCGGCGCGCCGCTCGGCAATCTGTTCGCCGTCGTCAACGAGCAGGATGCCCAGGCCAGCCTCAAGCAGTCCTGGGACAGCGGCTGCCGGTTCTTCGACACCGCGCCGTTCTATGGCTATGGCCTCAGCGAGCGGCGCGTCGGCGATGCGTTGCGGGAAAAGCCGCGCGACCAATATGTGCTGTCGACCAAAGTCGGGCGCCTGATCCGCCCGGGCACAGCCGGGCGCGGCGGCGGGACCGATTTCCAGTCGCCGATGCCATTCCATGCAGCGTTCGACTATTCCTACGATGCCACCATGCGCTCGTTCGAGGATTCGCTGCAGCGCCTCGGGCTCGACCGCATCGACGTCGCGCTGATCCACGACATCGGCCGCGACTGGCACGGCGATAACCAGCCCGAGATATTCCGCAAGGCGATGGCAGGCTCCGCCAAGGCGCTGGCGGAGCTGAAGGCCGCCGGCAAGGTCGCCGCCATCGGCATCGGCGTCAACGAAGCGGATGTGTGCTTCGACGCGCTGCAGGCCGCCACCTTCGACTGCTTCCTGCTCGCCGGCCGTTACACGCTGCTGGAGCAGGAGCCGCTCGACAAGCTGTTCCCGGCCTGCCGGAAGCACAATGTTTCCATCATCGTCGGTGGCGCGTTCAATTCCGGCCTGTTGGCGCGGGTCGGCCAGCCGGACGCGACCTACAATTACGGCGCCGTTCCGCCGGAGATCGCGCAGCGCGCGGCCGCGCTGCACGAGGTCTGTGCGCATCACAACGTGCCGCTGCCGGCAGCGGCCTTGCAGTTCCCGCTCGGCCACCCGGTCGTGGCCTCGGTCATTCCCGGCGCGCGCAACGCCGCGGAGGTGGCGAGCCACTGGCAGTGGGCCCGGATGAAGATTCCCGCCGCCTTGTGGGAGGATCTGCGCGGGCGCGGCCTGCTGCATCGCGAGGCGCCGGCGCCGCAAGGTCCGATCCTCTAGTTCGAACTTCAGTATCCTCAGGAGAATGACGTGAAACTACTGCGCTATGGCCCGAAGGGGCGCGAGAAGCCCGGTCTGCTGGACAAGGATGGAAAGATCCGGGACTTGAGCGCCCATGTTCCCGACATCGCAGGCACGGCGCTGCTGCCGGACTCCCTGAAGAAGCTCGCGGCACTCAACCCCGCCGAGCTGCCCTTGGCCAACGGTGAGCTGCGCATCGGTCCCTGCGTCGGCAGGATCGGCAAGTTCGTCTGCATCGGCCTCAACTATGCCGACCACGCCGCCGAGACCGGCGCACCGATCCCGAAGGAGCCAATCATTTTCATGAAGGCGACCAGTGCCGTCGTCGGTCCGAACGACGAGGTCGAGATTCCGCGCGGTGCGGTCAAGACCGACTGGGAAGTGGAGCTCGGCGTGGTGATCGGGAAGAACGCCAAATACGTCCCCGAGAACCACGCCATGGACTATGTCGCCGGCTACTGCGTGATCAACGACGTGTCGGAGCGCGAATACCAGATCGAGCGCGGCGGCCAGTGGGACAAGGGCAAGGGCTGCGACACCTTCGGCCCGACCGGCCCCTGGCTGGTGACCAAGGACGAGGTGCCGGACCCGCACAATCTCGCCATGTGGCTGGAGGTCGACGGCCACCGCTATCAGAACGGCAGCACCAGGACGATGATCTTCAACGTGCCGAAGCTGGTGTCCTATTTGAGCCACTTCATGAGCCTGCAGCCCGGCGACGTGATCTCCACCGGCACCCCGCCCGGCGTCGGCATGGGCCAGAAGCCGAACCCGATCTATCTGAAGGCTGGCCAGACCATGCGCCTCGGCATCGAAGGCCTCGGCGAGCAGCAGCAGAAGGTGGCGCAGGGGTGATGCGAGCGCCCTGACGAATGAAGCGGAGCATCCAGTCATCCCACCGGAGTACGCCATGACCAAGATCACCGCCGTCACTGTCCGCGACATCCGCTTCCCGACCTCGCGCAATCTCGACGGATCGGATGCGATGAATCCCGATCCGGACTATTCCGCCGCCTATGTGGTGCTGAAGACCGACAAGCCGGGCCTCGAAGGGCACGGTCTCACCTTCACCCTCGGCCTCGGCACCGAGCTGTGCGTGGCGGCGGCGGAAGCGCTGGCGCCTGCCGTGATCGGGCGCAACCTCGCCGACATCACCGGGGACATGGGGAAGTTCTGGCGCGGACTCACCGAGTTCCGCCAGCTGCGCTGGGTCGGGCCGGAGAAGGGCGTGTTGCATCTCGCCACCGCGGCGGTGGTGAACGCGATCTGGGATCTGTGGGGCAAGGCGGTGGGCAAGCCGGTGTGGCGCCTGGTGGTCGACCTGACGCCTGAGGAATTCGTGCGCCTGATCGACTTCCGCTACATCACCGACGCGCTGACGCCGGACGAAGCGCTCGCCATCCTGCGCGCCAACCAAGCAAGCAAGGACATGCGCATCGCCGAGATGGAGAAGAACGGCTATCCGGCCTACACCACCTCGGCCGGCTGGCTCGGCTATTCCGACGACAAGGTGCGGAGCCTGACGCGCGAGGCCATGCGGCAGGGTCTCGACTACATCAAGATCAAGGTCGGACGCGACCTCGCCGACGACAAGAAGCGCTGCAAGGCGGTGCGCGACGAAATCGGCCCCAACCGCAACCTGATGATCGATGCCAACCAGATCTGGGACGTCGCGCAGGCGATCGAGTGGGTCACGCAGCTCGCGCCCTACAAGCCGCTGTGGATCGAGGAGCCGACCTCGCCCGACGACGTGCTCGG
>DATFDU010000023.1:0-12336 GCA_035251915.1 Dongiaceae bacterium
GCCAATGGCGGGCTGCTGCGCCGCCTGCTGCCGCAGCCGCATCTCGAGCATTAGACGCATTGCAGCCCGTCGTTTCCGGGCGTTGTCAGGCGCGGCAGGCTTGGCCATCATCTGGCCCCGCTCAGGAACGAGGGCTTCGCCGCATGAATGTGCTGGTCATCCAGAACAACCCGGACACGCCGCCGTCGCTGGTCGGCGATCACCTGATCGCCGCGGGCGCCGCGCTCACCACCGTGCTGCCGCACCACGGCGGCAGCCTGCCCGCGTCGCCGGACGGCTTCGACGGCGCCATCATCCTGGGCGGGCCGCAGCACGCCGGCGATGACGCGGCCTATCCCGCCTTCCCGCCGATGCTGGATTTGCTGCGCGCCTTCCATGCGGAGGAGAAGCCGCTGCTGGGCCTGTGCCTGGGCAGCCAGCTGCTGGCGCGCGCCTTCGGCGAGCAGGTGCGGCGGCACCACACCTTCGAGGTCGGCTATCCCGAGATCGAGATCACCGAGGCGGGCCGGGACGATCCGCTCCTGGCCGGGCTCGCGCCGCGCCAGCGCATCCTGCAGTGGCACGAAGACACCTTCGACATGCCGAAGGATGCAGTGCACCTGATGCGGGGCGAGGTGTGCCGCAACCAGGCCTTCCGCTACGGCCGCGCCACCTACGGCTTCCAGTGCCATTTCGAGGTGTCGCCCGAGCTCGCCAGGCAATGGTTCAGCCAGTGGGGCCATACCATCGTGCGGCGCTACGAGGAGCAGACGGGCCGCGCGGTGCTCGAGCGCGCACAGGGCGAGATCGCGCAGCACGGCGCGCGCGCCGCCGATTTCTGCCGCGTGGTGACCCAGCGCTGGGCGACCCTGGTGCAGGACGCGCGCAAAGGTCGGGCGGCCTGATCCCGGTCTCGTGATGCCGTTGCGGCATCGATTCCCTCAACACTTAGTGAGTGGCGGGCCGGCCTTGGACGGTTAACATGGTGCTTGAAGCCGGCGGAGGGGGAGTGTCGCCGGCCAGTGCATCAGCATGGGGCCATGGCCGGACCGCACAAGATCCCAGCCGATCAAAGCACAGCAGGACCGCGCCGCCCCGCGTGGCGCCGGTGGCTGCCGATCGGGTTGATCGCGGTGGGGCTCGTGCTGGTGTTCGCGTTTGATCTGGACGAGTTCGCGAGCTTGCAGCATCTGCGGGAGCATCATCAGCAGTTGGCGGCTTTCGTCGCGGCGCACTACGTGCAGGCCGTGCTCTGCTATCTCGCGCTCTATGTGCTGTTCGTCGCGCTGTCGCTGCCGGGCGCGATCTGGCTGACCGTCGCTGCCGGATTCCTGTTCGGCGCGGTCATGGGCTCGATCCTCTCCGTCCTGGCCGCGACCGCCGGCGCAACCTTGCTGTTCCTGGCGACCAAGACCTCGCTCGGCGACTATCTGCACGCCCATGCCGGGCCGTGGCTGGGCAAGGTCGAGCGCGGGTTCGCCGACAATCAGTGGAGCTATCTGCTGATGATGCGGCTGTTCCCGGCGATTCCATTTTTCATCGCCAACCTGGTGCCGGCCTTCCTCGGCGTCCCGCTCTCGGTGTTCGTCGTCACGACCTTCGTCGGCATCATTCCGGCGACGGCGATCTTCTCGACCATCGGCGCAAGCCTCGGCAGCCTGCTGCAGACCAGCGACGACCTCAGCCTGCACAGCCTGATGACGCCGGTGGTGAAGGCCGCGCTGATTGGCCTCGCCGTGCTGGCCGCCATGCCGATCGCGGTGAAGTTCCTGCGCCGGCGCCACGCTTCGAAGGATCGCTGATGCGCCTGCTGAAGCCCGACATCTGCGTGATCGGCGCCGGCTCCGCCGGCCTGTCGGTGGCGGCCGGGGCGGCGCAGCTCGGCGCCGGGACGGTGCTGATCGAGGCGGGGACGATGGGCGGCGATTGCCTGAACTACGGCTGCGTCCCGTCGAAGGCGTTGCTGGCCGCGGCGAAAGCGGCGACGCAGCATCGCCATGCTGCGGGCTTCGGCGTGGACTACGCGGCGCCGCGCATCGACCTCGCGCGGGTGCAGGCGCACATCAAGGAAACCATCGCCGCCATCGCGCCGCACGATTCGGCCGAGCGCTTCGAAGGCCTCGGCGTCACGGTCCTGAAGAGCTGGGCGAAGTTCGTGGACGACCGGACGGTCGAGGCCGGCGATGCGCGCATCCAGGCGCGCCGCTTCGTGCTCGCGACCGGCTCCAGCGCCTTCATCCCGCCGATCGCCGGCATCCACCAGGTGCCGTATCTCACCAACGAAACGGTGTTCGATCACATCGCCGGGATCCGCGACCTGATCGTGCTGGGCGGCGGCCCGATCGGAGTCGAGCTGGCGCAGGGCTTCGCGCGTCTCGGCGCCAGGGTGCAGCTGGTGGAGATGGCGCGCCTGCTGCCGCGTGACGACACGCAGGCGGTGGAGTTGGTGCGCGCATCGCTGTTGCGCGATGGCGTTGCCCTGCATGAAGGAAGCGCGGCGACCGAGGCGCAGCGCGCCGGCGATCGCATCCGCCTCGCCATCCGCACGTCAAGCGGCGAGACGCAGTGGCTCGAAGGCGGACATCTGCTGGTCGCGGTCGGACGCAAGCCGCAGGTCGATCATCTGGGCCTGGAGCAAGCGGGCATCGCGGCGACTCCCAAAGGCATCCAGGTCGATGCCGGCCTGCGCACCACCAACCGCCGGATCTATGCGATCGGCGATTGCAACGGCGGTCCGGCCTTCACCCATGTCGCGGGCCATCAGGCGGCATTGGTGATCCGCAGCGCGTTGTTCCGCCTGCCGGTGTCCTTCGATACAAGGGCGCTGCCCTGGGTGACCTACAGCGATCCCGAGCTGGCGCAGGTCGGTCTGACCGAGGAGGCCGCGCGGCGCAGCCATGGGGACGTCGTGGTCACGCATCAGCCGGCGGCCGGCAACGACCGGGCGCGGACGGAACGGCATGAGGAAGGATTCCTGAAGATCGTGTCCGACCGGCGCGGCCGCGTATTGGGGGTCACGATTGTCGGCGTACAAGCCGGGGAATTGCTAGCGCCGTGGTGCTTGGCGCTGGCACGCGGGCTCAAGCTGTCGGCGCTGGCCGGGCCAATGCTGCCCTATCCGACCTTGTCGGAAATGGGAAAGCGCGCCGCCGGCCAGTTCTATGCCGGCAAGCTGTTTTCGCCGGCCACCCGCCGGCTGGTGCGCGTCTTGCGCTGGTTCGGGTGAGCCGCTATCACAGGCCCATGTGTAGACCTTCCCCTAACGGCTAGACCGCTGGGTCTTGAGGATGTCGGAAGAGAAGGCCGCGCTTCCCAACTTCGGCCGAGGCCTGTCGGCCCGGCTGCTGGCGCTCACCATCTGCTTCGTGATGGTGAGCGAGATCCTGATCTATGCGCCGTCGATCGCGCGCTTCCGCAACGACTGGCTGGGCGAAAAGCTGGCGAGCGCCTATCTCGCCATCCTGGCGCTCGAGGCGACACCCAATTTCATGATCGACCCGGAGCTGGAGCTGCGGCTGCTGGACAATGCCGGCGCGCGCGTCATCGCGCTGCGCACGCGCGACAAGAACCTGATCATGCGCGGCTCGACGCCCGGCAACATCGTCATCAACAAGCGAGTCGATCTCAGCGACCAGATGCCGACGACCCTGATCAAGGATGCGTTCGAGACCTTGTGGGTCGGCGGCAACCGCCTGCTGCAGGTGCGCGGGCAGACCCCGCAGGCCGGCGATGCCTGGATCGACGTGGTGCTGGACGATACGCCGCTGCGCCAGGCGATGATCTCCTATTCCTGGCGCATCCTCGGCCTCAGCATCGTGATCTCGCTGGTGACGGCGACGCTGATCTTCCTGGCGCTGCAATGGCTGCTGGTGCGGCCGATGCGCAACCTGACCCAGCGCATGGTCGATTTCCGCGCCAATCCGGAGGACATGTCGCGCGACGACGCGGCGGCGCGCCGGCGCGACGAGGTCGGCGTGGCGGAGCGCGAGTTCCTGCAGCTGCAGAAGCAGGTCCGCAAGGCGCTGAAGCAGCGCGAGCGCCTAGCCGCGCTCGGCACCGCAGTCAGCAAGATCAACCACGACCTGCGCGGCGTGCTGGCGACGGCGCAGCTGGTGGCGGACCGCCTGGCCCACAGCGACAATCCGGAGGTGAAGAAGATGGCGCCGGCGCTGGTGCGCGCGCTCGACCGCGCCATCGCGCTCTGCTCCGACACGCTCAACTTCACGCGCGAGGGACCGGCCAAGCCGGAATACTCCCGCTTCGCGCTGGCCGAGCTGCACGGCGAGGTCGGCGAGAGCCTCGGCAAATACCTCAACGGCATCGCGGTCCTGAAGGCCGATTTCGCGCAGGACTTCGCGCTCACCGCCGATCGCGGGCAACTCTATCGCGTCATCCATAACCTGGCGGAGAACGCACTGCAGATGGGCGCGCACAATGTCGCCGTGCGCGCGCGCCGCGCCGAAGGCAAGGTCGAGATCGAGGTGGCCGACGACGGCCCCGGCCTGCAGCCCAAGGCGGTGCAGAGCCTGTTCGTGCCGTTCAAGGGTTCGACCCGCTCCGGCGGCACTGGCCTCGGCCTCGCCATCGCGCGCGAGCTGATGCGGGTGCAGGGCGGCGATCTCAAGCTCGCCGCCAACGATGCCACCGGTGCGACCTTCGTGCTGGAGCTGCCGGACCGGCAGGCTGCCTGAGGGGCGCATGTGGCGGCAGGCCGGGCTTGCCTCGGATCGCCGGGCCGCCTATTTTGCGCGCCGCATTGGGCTGCCAGGATCGGAATCATGGAACAAATCTCCAAGGTTGGGATGGTTTTTCTGCTGGGAATCTTTGCCATTCTGTCGCTGACCGTGGCGGCCGGCGGGCACAACAACTTCCAGTATTGGGGCGGCCTCGGTTTCTTTGCCGGGCTGGTTCTGCTGATCTTCTATGCCGTCCATCAGCTGACCGAACCCCATCGTCAGCATTCCGATCATTGATGTCCGGCCTGCTCCGACCGCTTTGACACGGTTGGGGCTGCCTCCAAACAGTGCTACCATTTCGCGTCACGCGATCGTGGCGCGGGATCTCTTGTTCTGCCCGTGCCCCTTCGCCAGTCCGGCCCGCATTCAGGGAGGCAAGGATGGGCGAGACGCAGACCAGGGAGGCCGTCGGCCTCTTCCACGATGAGAAGACGCTGCAAGACGCCGCCGACGAGCTGTTGATCAACGGCTTCAACCACGCCGATCTGTCGCTGCTGGCGGCGGATCGGACGATCGAGGCGCAGCTCGGCCACAAGTTCGAGCGGGTGGCCGATCTCGAGGACGACCCGCACGCCGCGTTCCAGGCCTTCATCGACAGCGATTCGCGCACCGAGGGAAAAGGCGTGCTGATCGGCGGCCTGTTCTATGTCGGTGCCGTGGCGGCCGCTGGCATGGTGGTTGCCTCCGGCGGGGCGGTCGCCGCGCTCATCCTCGGCGTCGCGGCCGGCGGCGGGGCCGGCGGGCTGGTCGGTGTGCTGCTGGCCCGCTTCCTGGAAAAGCATCACGCGCACGCGCTGCAGCAGCATCTCGACAAGGGCGGGCTCCTGCTCTGGGTCCATACCCCGGACGAGGAGCATGAGCGCACGGCGCTCGACATCCTGCGCCGTGCCGGCGCCGAGGATGCGCACGTCCATTCGCTGCCCAAGCCCGACTACGGCGCGACGGGCGGTGTCTCGAAGCAGCTCAGCTTCATCGGCAAGATGGGGTTGTAGCGCGCCATCGTCGTTCCACCAGCTGCAGGGTCACCGTGCCATGGGTCAGATTGTGAAAGTCGGAATCGCCTTCCTGCTGGGAGTGTTCACCATCCTGTCGCTGATCGTGGCGGGTGGCGGGCACAACGACCTGCAATACTGGGGCGGGTTGGGTTTGTTCGTCCTGTGCGTCCTGCTGACCTTCTACGCGGTCCATGAGCTGACCGGCGGTCACCATAATTCGGATCGTGGTCACTGAGGCGAGCGCCCTGGAGCGATTGCCGGTGGCTCGGGTGTCTGGTCTTCGGTGCCGGACTTGGCCTTGGCCTGAATGAGGCCGACCAGCACCAGGATGAAGAGCGACAGTCCGACCAGGATTCCCGCGACGATGTAGAAGCCGCCGCCACAGGCAAGGCCGGTGGCGCCGCTCATCCAGATCGTGGCGCCGGTGGTCAGGTTCCGGACATCGCCGCGCGACTGGATGATCACGCCGGCGCCGAGGAAGGCCACGCCCGCCACCACGCCCTCGATCACGCGGATCGGATCGCCGCTGGAGCTCGCCGAGATGTCCAGGCTGACATGGTAGAGCTCGAACGAAATGATGGTGAACGCCGCCGCAGCAAGCGACACCAGCATATGCGTGCGCAAGCCAGCGGGCTTCTGACGCCATTCCCGCTCGATGCCGAGAATCATGCCCGCCAGCGACGCCGCGCCCAGGCGGATGGCAATCTCGACAAGCGGAAGCTCGGTTTCCCAGGTCAATCTGCACCTTGAATGGTAGTGAGGGCAGGACGCTTACCAGGAACGGCGAGAAAATGCCTTTGGTTCCCGGTATCAGTCCACCTGCAGCAGCAGCGCCTTAAGATAGGCGCTTTCCGGCAGCATCGGGTGCACCGGATGGTCCGGCGCGGCGCCGGTCGCTTGCAGGATGCGGCCGGAGCGGCCGGCCTCGTGCAGGCCGCGCGCAACCTGGGCGCGGAACTCCTCCGCCGGCATGTGATGCGAGCAGGAGGCGAGGAACAGGAAGCCATGGCTGCGGACGCGGGCCGCGGTGAGCCGCGCCAGCTTGCGATAGGCGCGGCCGCCCTGGTGGAAGTCCTTGCGCGATTTCACGAAGGCCGGGGGATCGGCCATTACCAGGTCGAAGGTGCGATGTGCGGCGCCGGCCTGCTCGAGGAAGTCGAAGACCTCCGCGCTTTCCGTGGTGTGACGCTCCGCCACGTCGTTGAGCGCGGCGGCGCGGCGCGCGAGCTCGAGCGCCGGCTGCGAGCGGTCGACGCTCAGTACCGACCTGGCCCCATGGCGCGCGGCCTGCACGCCGAACCCGCCGCTGTACGAGTAGAGGTCGAGCACGTCGGCATCCTTGGCGAAGCGCGCGGCGAGCAGGCGGTTGTCGCGCTGGTCGTAGAACCAGCCCGTCTTCTGCCCCTCGGCGAGATCGGCGAGGAAGCGCGCGCCGTGCTCCTGCAGTTCGATCGCGCCGTCGAGCGTGCCCTTGGCAATGCGATGGACCGGCGCCAGGCCTTCCAGCGTGCGTGCCGGTCCGTCGCTGGAAATGACGATGGTGCGGGGCTTCAGCAGCCGGTCGAGCGCCGCGACCAGCGGCTCGATCAGGCGATCGGCGCCGGCGGCGTTCGGCTCCACCACCACCACGTCGCCGAAGCGGTCGACGATGCAGCCCGGAATGCCGTCGGCCTCGGCATGCACCAGGCGATAGAACGGCGCGCCAATCAGCTGCTCGCGCAGCCTGAAGGCGCGCTCCAGCCGGCGATGCAGGAAGGTCTCGTCGATGGTGCGGTCGGCATCGCGGGTCAGCAGGCGCGCGGCGATCAGCGAATGCGGATTGAAGAACGCCGCGCCCAGCGGCCGGCCGTCGGGGCGCATCACGGTCACGATGGTACCGGGCTCCAGCGCCTTGGCGCCGGCATCCATCACCAGCTCGTTGGAGAAGATCCATGGGTGCCCCAGCATGGCGCGCTTGTCGCCGCCGGGCTGCTGCTTCACGCGGGGCCGGTCGTTGCTCATGTCATTCCTTATTCGCCGAGCGCGATGCCGTCGCGCCTGGGGTCGCTCGCCCCGATCAGCACGCCGTCCTTGATCTGCACGATGTTGAGGCCGCTCCTCAGCTCGCGCGCGTCGACCTCATGGCCGAGCGCTTCCAGCGCGTCGCGCAGGTCGAGCGCACTGGTGCCGGCCTCGATCAGGGTCGGGCCGTTACGGTTGAGGATGTGCGGCGCCGCCGCGGCCTCGGCAGGCGAACGGCCCCAGTCGATCATCTCGATCAGCGCCTGCGCGACATAGCCGATGATGTTGGGGCCGCCGGGCGAGCCGAGGGCAATCACCGGGTTGCCGTCCTCATCGAACACGATGGTCGGCGTCATCGAGCTGCGCGGGCGCTTGCCGGGCTCGATGCGGTTGGCGACCAGGCGCCCGCCCGCGGCCGGCAGGAAGGAGAAGTCCGTCAGCTCGTTGTTGAGCAGGAAGCCGCCCACCATGCGGTGCGAGCCGAATCCCATCTCGATGCTGCTGGTCATGCTGACGATGTCGCCGGCGCTGTCGACGATCACCAGATGCGTGGTGGAGGCGGGTTCGAGCTGGCGCTGGCTCGCCTGGGCCACGGCCATCGGATCGGTGAACTTGCCCGGCCGGGCCTCGCCGAGGGTGCGGTCGCGGCGGATCTGCCTGGCGCGCGCCTCCAGGTAGCTCGCATCCAGCAGCCGCGTCGTCGGCACGCGCACGAAATCGGCGTCGGCGACATAGCGGTCGCGGTCGGCGAAGGCGAGGCGGCTGGCATCGGCGATCAGATGGAAGGCCGGCGCGCCGTCCGGGTCGAGCGGCGCCAAGTCGAAATTCTGCAGGATGCCGAGGATCTGCAGCAGCGCGATGCCGCCGGAGGTCGGCGGACCCATGCTGCACACCGCATAGGCGCGGTACGGCCGGCACAGCGTGTCGCGCTCGCGCGCGCGATAATCCAGCAGGTCCATCGCGGACATATGCTGGACGCCGTCGGCGTTCACCTCGGCCAGGATCGCCTGCGCGATCGGACCGCCATAGAACGCGTCGGCCCCGCGCACGGCAATGGCCCGCAACGTCTCGGCATAGGCCGGATTGCGCAGGATGGCGGCGGCCGGGCGGGGATTGCCCGCAGCATCGAAGAAATAGGCGCGCGCCTCCGGATCGTCCTTGAGGCGTGGATCCCCGGCGATGCCCCTTGCCAGCTGCGGCGGCACGGCGAAACCGTTCTCCGCCAGGTCGATCGCCGGCTGGAACAGATCGGCCCACGGCAGGCGCCCCTCGCGCCGGTGCGCGAGCTCCAGCAGGCGCAGGACGCCGGGCACACCGACCGAGCGTCCGCTGAGCGCCGCGTCGAGGAACTCGACCGGCTTGCCGTCCTGATCCAGGAACAGGTCGGGGCGGACGTTCTTGGGCGCGGTCTCCCGCCCGTCGAGCGCGCTGAGCTTGCGCGTGACGCCATCCCAATGCAGCAGGAACGCGCCGCCGCCGATGCCCGAGGATTGCGGCTCCACTAGGCCGAGGATGGCCTGGGCGGCGATCGCGGCATCGACCGCGCTGCCGCCCTTGCGCAGGATCGCGAGGGCCGCCTCGGATGCGGCCGGGTCCGCCGTCGCCACCATGAAATGGCGGCCGGTCGCCTCGGCCGCGCCGGCACTCTCGGTCAGGATCGGCCGGGGCGCAGGTTGTGCCGCGCAGCCGGCCAGTAGGCCCACCACTACCAGGGCGCCCCAGAGCCGGGGTGACCGTTGAATGCGCAGATCGTCCATCATGCTCGGCAAGGAACTAATCGTTGAGCGTTCTTAGCGGCTTTCGGGGTGCGAGGGAAATGCAGCTTCCGATTCCTATTGTGCACCGCAGCAATACAGTGGAAGATACGGGCCTCCGGAGGATCAGGCGGAGCTTGGGCATGAGCGTTCACGATGGCGGTGCGGCCAACCAATCGAAGGCGACCGGCGCCATGATGACCCGGGTCAGCGTCCCCGGTCTGGTGGCGCGCAAGGGCAAGGACAAGATCGTCTGCCTGACCGCCTATACCACCCCGATGGCGCGGGCGCTCGATCCCCATGTCGACCTGCTGCTGGTCGGCGATTCCCTCGGCATGGTGATCTACGGTTTCGAAAGCACGCTGCCGGTCACCCTCGACATGATGGTGCTGCACGGCGCCGCCGTCCGGCGCGGCTCGGAGCATGCGTGCCTGGTGGTCGACCTGCCATTCGGCTCCTATCAGGAGTCGACCGAGCAGGCGTTCCGCAGCGCCGCGCGGCTGATGAAGGAGACCGGCTGCTCGGCGGTGAAGATGGAAGGCGGGCGCGAACTGGCGCCGACCGTCGCGTTCCTCACCAAGCGCGGGATTCCGGTGATGGGCCATGTCGGGCTGATGCCGCAGTCGGTCCATGCGCTCGGCGGCTATCGCGCGCGCGGCCGCGCCAGCGACGAAGCGGCCGGCGTGATGGCCGACGCGATCGCGATCGCCGAAGCCGGCGCCTTCTCGGTGGTGGTCGAAGGCGTGCTGGAGCAGGTGGCGCAGGCGATCACCGCGCGCATCCCGGTGCCCACCATCGGAATCGGCGCCTCCGCCGACTGCGACGGGCAGGTGCTGGTGGCGGAGGACATGCTGGGCTTGTTCGGCGCCTTCAAGCCGCGCTTCGTGAAGCGCTATGCGGAGCTCGCGGACGACATCGCCGCCGCGGCCGCGCACTACGCTGCGGACGTGCGCACCGGCAGCTTCCCGGGTCCGGACAACGTGTTCGGCAGCCTGAAGAAATCGAGCTGAGGGTCGCCAAGATCGACCATGGGGCAACTCGAGATCGTCCGCACCGTCGCCGATCTGCGTGCGCAGGTGGCGCAGTACCGCCGCGGCGGCGCCAGCATCGGCTTGGTGCCGACCATGGGCGCTTTGCATGACGGGCATCTCACCCTGGTGCGCTCGGCCAAGCTCGACAATGCGCGCGTGATCGCCACCATCTTCATCAATCCCAAGCAGTTCGGACCGACCGAGGATCTGGCGCGCTATCCGCGCGACGAGGCAGCGGACGTTGCGCTGCTGAAGGAGGTCGGAGCCGATCTGCTGTTCGCGCCGGATCTGGGTGAGATGTATCCGGACGGTTTCTCGACCAGCATCTCGGTCGGCGGCATCTCGCAGCACCTGGAGGGCGTGTCGCGCCCGCAGTTCTTCAACGGCGTCGCGACGGTGGTCGCCAAGCTGCTGCTGCAGGCAGCGCCCGACCGCGCCTATTTCGGCGAGAAGGATTTCCAGCAGCTCCAGGTCGTGCGCCGCATGGTGCGCGACCTCAACATCCCGGTCGCGATCGTGGCGGTGCCGACCATCCGCGAGGCCGACGGCTTGGCGATGTCCTCGCGCAACCGCTACCTCTCGCCGGCGCAGCGCAAGATCGCAAGCGCCCTGCCGCAGGTCATGCACGACACCGTGGCGGAGCTGCGCAATGGCACGGTCGCGGCGCCGGTCATCGCCAACGCCAAGGTCCGCCTGCACCAGGCCGGCTTCGACCGGATCGACTATCTCGAACTGTGCGACGAAGCGACATTGCAGGCGATTCCAGTTGCGCGCACGCCGTCGCGCCTGTTCGTCGCCGCCTATGTGGGTGCCACGCGGCTGATCGACAACTGGCCGGTGATCTAGCGATGGATATCTCGCTTGAACGGATCGCCGCGGCCGCGACGGCGATCGATCCGGTGTTCCGCAACAGCCCGCAGTTCGTGTGCGATGGCCTGAGTGCCGAGCTGGGCGCGCCGGTCCTGTTGAAGGTAGAGACGCTGAACCCGATCCGGTCCTTCAAGGGGCGCGGATCGTCGTGGTTTGCGCAGAACGTCAGGGACAAGAGCCGGCCGGTGATCTGCGCCTCGGCGGGGAATTTCGGGCAAGGTGTGGCCTATGCCGGCTCGCGCGCCGGGCTGACGGTGAAAGTGGTCGCGGCCACCAGCGCCAATCCCTTGAAGCTGGAGGCGATGCGCAGGTTCGGTGCGGAGGTCATCCTGCATGGCCACGATTTCGACGCGGCCAAGCTGTACGCCGCCGAACTGGCGCAGCGCACTGGCGGCTATTTTCTGGAGGATGGGCGCGAGCCGGCGATCGCGGAAGGCGCGGGCACCATCGCGGTGGAGCTGCTGCAATCGGAGGTTCGGCCCGCAGCCATCTATGTGCCGGTCGGCAACGGCTCGCTGATCTGCGGCATCGCCGCGTGGGTCAAGGCGCGCACGCCGGACATCAGGATCGTCGGCATCTGCCCGGAGGGCGCGCCGTCGATGCTGCTGTCATGGCGTGAAGGGCGCGTGCTCGCCACCGAGCGCGTCGACACCATCGCCGACGGTCTTGCGGTTCGCCTGCCGGTGGATGATGCGGTTGCCACTATGCGCAGCTGCGTGGACGATATGGTGCTGGTCAGCGATGCGCGCATGAAAGAGGCGATGCGGCTGTTGTTCCGCCACGCCGGCCTTGCCATCGAGCCATCGGGCGCCGCCGGCATCGCCGCGATCATGGATGCGCCGCGAAACGACATGCCGGTCGTCGCCGTGCTGTGCGGCGGCAATGTCAGAGCGAGCCAGCTGACGGAACTGGTCTGAGTAGACAACCCCGACTCGCTTGCCTATTCTCTCGCAACAAACAGGGTCTGGGA
>DATFDU010000024.1:0-9727 GCA_035251915.1 Dongiaceae bacterium
ATCGAGATCGATCCGATCGTGAAGCTGCACTATGTCGAGGTCGCCGAGCCCGACATGCACGATCCGACCGGCGATCTCCAGCGTCTGGAAAAGGCGCTGCAGGAGCAATGGGGCCTCACCAACCTGTCGACCGATCTGCGCGTGATCCAGGGATTGCAGGCGGCATTGCGCAAGGGCAAGTGGACCGTGACGGTCGCCGTGCATCTCGGCAAGCAGATCACCGGGGTCTGGCCGGGCTTCAAGGACCAGGTGTTCGGGCTTGCGGTCGATATCGGCTCCACCACCATTGCCGGGCATCTGTGCGAGCTGTCCTCGGGCGAGGTCGTCGCCTCCTCCGGCTTCATGAATCCGCAGATCCGGTTCGGCGAGGATCTGATGAGCCGCGTCTCCTACGTCATGATGAATCCGGGCGGCGAAGTCGAGATGACCAAGGCCGTGCGCGACGCGATCAACGATCTGGCCGAGGCGGTCGCCAAGGAAGCCGGCTGCAACGTGCAGGATATCCTCGAGGTCACCTTCGTCGGCAATCCCATCATGCATCACTTGCTGCTGGGGATTAACCCGATCGAGCTGGGCGGCGCGCCGTTCGCGCTCGCGACCGACGGGCCCACCATGTTCTGGGCCTCGGAGATCGACCTCAAGATCCATCCCAACGCGCGCATCTATGTGTTGCCCTGCATCGCGGGCCATGTCGGCGCCGACACCGCGGGCGTCATCCTGTCGGAAGCGCCGCACGAGGCCGACGACATGACGCTGATCGTCGATGTCGGCACCAATGCGGAGATCGTGCTGGGCAACAGGAAGAAGCTGCTGGCGGCATCCTCGCCCACCGGCCCGGCGTTCGAAGGCGCGCAGATCTCCTGCGGCCAGCGTGCGGCGCCGGGCGCGATCGAGCGCATCCGCATCAACCGCGACACCCTGGAGCCGCGGTTCAAGGTGATCGGCTGCGACCTGTGGTCGGATCATCCGGACTTCGCCAGGCAGACCGAGGCGACCGGCGTCACCGGCGTGTGCGGCTCCGGCATCATCGAATGCATCGCGGAGATGTATCTCTGCGGCATTCTCACGCAGGACGGCGTGATCGACGGCGGGATGGCGGCGAAGTCCCCGCGTGTCCAGGCCGAGGGGCGCACTTTCTTCTACCTGCTGCATGACGGCACGCCGCAGCTGCGCATCGTGCAGAACGACGTGCGCGCGATCCAACTGGCCAAGGCCGCGCTCTATGCCGGCGCTCGCCTGCTGATGGACCGCATGGGCGTCGACAAGGTCGACCGCATCACCCTCGCCGGCGCCTTCGGCAGCCATATCGACGTCAAATACGCGATGGTGCTCGGCATGATCCCCGACTGCGATCTCGCCAAGGTGACCTCCGCCGGCAACGCCGCCGGCACCGGCGCGCGCATCGCGCTGCTGAACGCCGCCGCGCGCGACGAGATCACGCGCGTGGTGAAGCAGGTGGAAAAGGTCGAGACCGCCGTCGAGCCCAAGTTCCAGGCGCATTTCGTGGAAGCGATGGCGATCCCGCACAAGACCGCGCATTATCCGCATTTGGCGAAAGCGGTCGCGCTGCCGGCGCCGAAGGTCGCGACGCCGGGCGATGACGACGGCTCGGGCGGTGGGCGGCGGAGACGGCGGCGGGGTTAGTTCGCTGATCCTTGGCTCACCCGGGCCGGCGTGGCACTCTGGCTGCATTCCAGCTGACGGTGCCAACGAATGTCTATCTCTCTTGCCACCAGCGAAGCCGACTACGCGGCCTTTGGCATTCTGGTCCGCGAATACGTGGACTGGTGCCGGGCACGCTTTGCGCACGATTCGTGGCTGATCGATGAGGCGCTCAGCCATCAGGCACTCGATCGCGAGCTTGAGACCCTGCAGACGCGCTATGGCCCGCCTAGCGGCAAGGTATTCTTGGCGCGACGCAATGGCGAGGTGGTCGGATGCGGCGCTTATCGCCGGCGGTCGGACGAATTCTGCGAAATGAAGCGGCTGTTCGTGCCGGACCGGTTCCGCGGCCTCGGCATCGGCCGCAAATTATCGGCCGCTCTCATCGCAAGCGCCCGCGCGGAACGCTTCAAGCTGATGCGCCTCGACACTGCCGGCCCGATGAGCGAGGCGGTCGCGCTCTACGAGGCGATCGGCTTCAAGCGTTGCGCGCCGTACAACGAATACCCCGAGCGCCTGATGCCGCATATGGTGTTCATGGAACTGGCTTTGTAATCTAGCCCGCATGTCCGACGAAGACGACGACCTTCCGTCCCTGCCTGAGGGCAAGAAGAACTACATGACGCCGGAGGGCCATGCGCGCCTCGTTGCCGAGCGGCGCAAGCTGTGGAACGAGGAGCGGCCGGAGATCGTGCGGGTGGTGGAATGGGCGGCCGGCAACGGCGACCGTTCGGAGAACGGCGACTACATCTATGGCAAGAAGCGGCTGCGCGAGATCGACCGGCGGCTCCGCTTCCTCGACAAGCGCCTCGAGATCGCGGAGGTGGTCGACCCCAGCCAACAGAAGAACCGCGGCAAGGTGTTCTTCGGCGCCAGCGTCACCTATGCGCGCGAGGATGACAGCGAGGTCACGGTCTCCATCGTCGGGATCGACGAGACGGAGACCGGGCGCATTAGCTGGATCTCGCCGGTCGCCCGCGCTTTGATGGGCAAGTCGGTCGGCGATACCGCGACGGTGCCGACGCCGAAGGGCGCGGAGAGGATCGAGATCGTGGCGATCGAATACCCGAACTAGCCGCCCACTTCCCATACCTTGGTCCGGCGCGCAATGCGTAGCGTGTCCTTGCGGCTGGCGAGCTCGCTGCCGGGGGCTTCGACCGCGGCGGAGGCGGCGGCGACGCCGAGGCGGCAGGCTTCGAGCAGAGGCTTGCCGCGCGCCAGCGCGAGGACGAAGGCGCCGATCAGGGAATCGCCGGCGCCCACCAGGCTGACCACCTTGCCCTTGGGCGACTGCAGGCGCCAAGCGCTATCGGGCAGGATCGCGAGCGCGCCCAGGTCGCCGCGCGTGACGATCATGATCTCCGCCTTGCCGCGCTCCTGCAGGCGGTGGCCGACCCGCGCCATGGTCTTCCAGTCGGTGTCCGGCGCGCCGGCAAGGTCGCGGAATTCGATGTGGTTCGGCTTCACCAGGAACACGCCGGCGTCCAGCGCGGCGCGCAGCGGCGGGCCCGAGGTATCGAGGATCATGCGCCCGCCCTGCCGCTTCACGATGCGGGCGATGCTGGCATAGAAACTCTCCGGGACGCCGGGCGGCAGGCTGCCGGTCGCAACCACATAGTCGTGGTGCCTGGCCAGCCGCTCGATCCGCGCCAGCGCCGCCTTCACTTCCTTGCCGCTCCAGTGCGGACCCTGCAGCACCAGGCGGTACTGGCGCTCGCGTTGGGTCTCGTCCACCGTCACGTTCTGGCGGGTCTCCTGGACAATGGGGAACTCGACGACGTCGATCTCTTCCTGCTCCATCAGCTCGCGCAGGGTTCGCCCGGTCGGGCCGCCGAGCGCGACGAACGCCGTGCTCTTGCCGCCGAACCCGCGGATCACGCGCGAGACGTTGATCCCGCCGCCGCCCGGCTCCACATGGGCCCCGGCGCAGCGCAGCTTGCGGTTGGCGAGCATTCGCTCGACCCGGGTCGACAGGTCGACGGCCGGATTGACCGCGACGGTCAGGATGTTTTTTTGCATGTTTTCCGCGTTCCGGTTGGTCGATTCCCTGGCACAGCTTGCGACAGTGGCCTGCTGCACTGCAATAGGGGCGATGCTATGCAATGAATGCCGATGCCGCGAGCCGAATGGGCATTTGCCACCACACCGGTCTGCTGGCATGACTGGTCGCGGATGGCTTTGGGAATGGGGACAGCGTGACTTCGATTTCGACGACAGCGGCAAGCAGCCGGCACCCGGGTCTCGCCGCCCTCAGCCTCTGCGCCGGGGTCATGATTTTTTCCGGGCAGGACTGGATCATCAAGCTGCTGAGCGGCGACTATCCGGTGCACCAGGCGATCGCGATCCGCGGCGTCGTCGCTGTGCTGATCCTGCTCGCCTACATCGCCCTTGACGGCAAGATCGAGAGCTTGCGTTCAAAGCGCATGGGGCTGCTGATCGTGCGCGGCCTGGTCCTGATGATGGCCTACACGACCTATTATCTCGCATTCCCGTCCATGCCGCTCGCCAACATCGTGGCGCTGTGGTTCACGGTGCCGCTGTTCGTGACCGCGCTCGCGGGGCCGTTCCTGGGCGAGAAGGTCGGCGTGCGGCGGTGGGCGGCGGCGATCGTCGGCTTCGCCGGCGTTCTCATCATCGTGCGGCCGCTCGCCGATTCCTTCAGCCTGGCTTCGCTGCTGCCGATCGCATCGGCGCTGACCTACTCGATCTCCGCGCTGATGGCGCGGCGCATGGGCGAGACCGAGAGCGCGCCGGTCATGTCGTTCTACCAGAACCTGGTCTATCTGCTGGTGGCTCTCGTCATGGCGGCGATCTTCGGTAGCGGCGGCTTCGAAGGCACCAGCGACCCGAGCCTCGAATTCCTGGTACGCGGATGGGTGACGCCGAGCTGGATCGATCTCGCCCTGCTGGCGGCCTGCGGCGTGATCGCCTCGATCGCGACCGTGCTCTTGACGCAAGCCTATCGGATGGCGGAAGCGAACTTCGTCGCCTGCTTCGAATATTCCGCGATCATCTGGGCGACCTTGGGCGGCTACCTGTTCTGGCGCGAGGTTCCCGATGTCTATTTCGTCGTCGGTGCCGCCTTGATCGTGGTCGCTGGGCTCTATGTGCTGTTCCGCACGCAGCCGGCAACGCCGCTGGAGACCGAGAAGGTCTAGATCCGGATCATGTGATTGTCGAAGCGGAACTCGCCGCTGGTGCCGCGCGCCGCCGGCGCGGCCGCATCGCGCGAGACCGCGAACAATTCACCGCTGCCGCTGGAGACAAGAATCTCGCCGGCCGTGCCGGTCGCGCTGAGCCCGCAGCCGTCGTGGATGGCGAGCGCCTCGAGCGCCGCGCCGCTCTCGTCCCACAGGCCGACGCAATTGCCGCGCGGCGCGCTCATGGCGATGAGGCCGGACCCACGATCGACCGCGGCCGCGCCGCAATAGCCGCGCAGGCGCGCCCAGCCGCCGTCCGGGGGCGCCAGCCAACGCGGCGCGCTGCCGGCGCGGTGCAGGAAACCGAGCGGAAAGTCGAGGTCGGGCACGTCGGCGGAGTCCTGCAACGCGGCGGCGACGTCGCCCGCTTCGGTCAGCGCGAGGTGCCGAATCGAGAGGCGCGCAAGCTGCGGCTCCAGGACGGCGCGTTCCAGCAGCCGCTCCGACGGCCAATCCAGGTAGACGAGATCGGACCGGATGTCGACAAGCTTGCGTCCGCCGGTATCGTCATGCCGCTTGTCGATGCCGCCGTTGGCGATCACCAGGGTCCTGCCGTCAGACAGCAAGGCGAGGTCATGCGGTCCTATGCCGAAGGTCGGGAACTCACCGACCCGCTTGTAGTTGGCGCACGCGTCGTAGACGCCGATCACGCCTTCGTGCCGCAGCTCGTCGTTCTCGGTCGCCAGCAACACGTCGCCGCCCTGCACGAACAGGCCGTGGCCGGAGAAGTGGCGCGACGACGCGGCGGGAATCTCCGTCACCACCGTCCCCGCGAGCGCATCGAGCACCAGCGCAAAGCGACCGGGCCGGCGCGCGAAGCAGATGGCCTCGCTGCTGCCCGGCCGCACCGCGAGGCCGTGGCCGCGGTCGGCGAGGTCGAGATCGAAGGCGATCTCGCCATCTTCGTCAACGGCCACCACCGCATGGCGGCCCATGAAGGTCGCGGCGGCGGAGAGGTAGCGCCCGCCCGAGTCAGCGCGCGCCCTCTTGCCGGCGAACAGCGCGGCAGCGCCGGCGGCCAAAAACGTGCGCCGCTCCACCACGATGCTAGTCCCCGTCGAGCGCATTGAATCCCACCGGAATGTTGAGCGTGGTGGTCACGGGCCCGGCCAGCAGGTCGCGCAGCTTGACCAGCTGCGCAGCGAAAGCCTCGACCTGATTGCGCTGTTCGGCATCGGCCACTGCCTTGTCGAGCGGCAGCGTGATCTGCGCCAGTGCCTTGGCTGCCTCATCCGCCGCGGCGGCAACGTCGTCGGCCACCGGCTTGCCCTCGGGCTGTGCGGCGAGCAATCCGCCTAGCCCCTGTTCGGTGCCGAACAAGGCACGCCAGCCTTCGAGGTTGGCGACAAGCACGGCGATGGACTGGCCGCTGCGCCAGTATTCCGCGCCTTGTCCCTTGGCCCGCTCCAGGCTCTTGCCCAGTGGCGCCAGCAGCTTCATGTCGCGCATGGCGATGGTGGCGGTCAGCAGATCGTTGAGCAGGCGCCCGGCGGCATCGCGGCCGCTCGGCAGTGCCTCGTCAGTCTCCGACGGATGCTCGATGCGGGCGAGGAAGGCGTTGTCGCCCTCGGTCCAGCCGGTGACCACGTCGCGCGCGATGGTTTCGAGGTTGTTGCTGATCGCGGCGAACAGGCCACAGCGAAAGTCGCCGTCCCCGCTGGCGAGCGCCACCAGCGCATCATCGTCGAACAACATGCGCTCCAGCGCCGGCAAGCCCTGCACGCCCACCGTCGTCGTGGCGAAGCGCTCCGGCTCCAAGGCCGCGCGCTCCTGCTTCGTCAGCACCTCGGCCAGCTGGCGGCCGACCACGTTGCGCTTGTCCGGCCAGTATTCGATGCGGAAGGCGCGCTGATGCTCAAAGATCGGGCCGAAGCTGATGTACTGGATGCGCGCCCAGGCCACCGTCAGCGCGGCGAACTGCTGTTGTGCCTCCTTGAGCGTCTCATTGGTCGGCGACTTGCAGAGCGCACCGAGCCTCGTCTGCATCTCCTTGGCTGCTTCACCGAACGCCTGGTAGCCGGGAATGATCGCGCTCTTAGCTGTTGCCGTCACCGCCGCCGAATAGTCCGCATCTTCCAGCGCCATCGCCGGCGTTGCGGTCAGAAGGAGGATGGAGGCGGTGATGGCTCGAATCATAAGCTCTCCAGGAACGCGATCAGCGCCGCACGATCTTCGGCGGACAGTTCGGTGGCGCGCCGCTTGGCTGGCGCGGCCTCGCCGCCGTGCCACAGGATCGCTTCCAGCACCGATCGCGCGCGGCCATCATGCAGCAGGTTGGCGCCGTCCTTCGCTGCGACACGCGCGCCCAGGCCCCACAACGGGGCCGTGCGCCATTCGTGGGCGCCGGCGACAGTGGAGACGGACTCGTCGGCCGCGCGGTCGGCGAGGCCGTCTCCCATGTCGTGCACCAACAGGTCGGTGTAAGGCGTGAACCACTTCGTGCCGCCGGCCAATTCCGCCGGCACGCGCGAGACGTGGCAGGCGGCGCAGCCGATCTGGGCGAACAGCGTCCGGCCGCGATCGGTTCCAGTGTCGGCCGGCGCTTCCGCGGGCGCGGAGAGGGCGCGCAGGTAGGTCGCCACCAGCGACACGACGGTGGTTTCGACTTCGACGCCTCCTTTGTCGGCGCCTTGTGGCGCGGCGCGGCACTCCGTCTGCGCCGCGGTGCAGTCGCCCCACAGCGCGCGCCGCAACGGCGTCGAGAGGCCGAGGTCGAAATGGAACGCGGCGGAGATCTGGTGCGCGAGGTCGGGCTCATCGCCCTTCCAGCCGAAGCGGCCGGGCTCGATGTCCTGTTCGCCATACTGGCCCATGACGATCGAGCCGGAGATGCCGTCGCGGTTCAGATCGTCGGGATCCGCCTGCTCCGCGAGCCAGGTCAGCGGCACCCGTTCCAGCAGGCCGCTGCCGTGCAGGTCCGGCGCCAGGCGCGGCGAGATCCAGGCGAGGTCGGCGAACTGGTCCTGCCCGTCGATCCGGATGCGTGGCCGGCGCAATTCCACGGTGGTGCCGTCGCCCAGCGTTTCCGTGTGAGTCTCGAACGTGACGTGTAGCTTGCTCTCAGGCTTGAGGCCGGGGACGGCGAAGGTCTGCACCTGGCTGCCCAGCAAGGGGTGCGGCACCAATGCCCCGTCCTTCACCGCGCCGACGCGCAGGGTGAGCCCGGCGGAGGCCGGCAGGTCGCCCTCCTGCAGTACGACCTGAGCACCGCCACCGCCCTGGTGGCAGGACGAGCAGGCGCGCGCATTGAACAGAGGCCCGAGCCCGTCGGCCGCCTTGGTCGAGGACGGAGAGGAGACCCACAGCCGCTCGAACAGCGCCTTGCCCAGGACCGTGTCCATCGAGTCCTCGGCCGCCCGGCTTGCGCCGGCAAACGCCAGCAGCGCGCACGCCGCGCCGACAAGTGCCTTACGCGACCGTGACATAGCCCATCATCCCGGTTTCCTGATGCTCGATAATGTGACAGTGCATCATCCATTCCCCGGGATTGTCCGCTGTGAAGGCGATCTCAACCCGTTCCTTGGGCGCGATCAAGACGGTGTCGGCGAGATGCGGGACGATTTCCTCCTTGCTGGATCTGAGCACACGGAAGGTGTGGCCGTGCAGATGGATCGGATGCGGGTGCGGCGTGCCGTTGAACAGCTCGAAGAGGTAGGAGCGGCCAAGCTTCAGCTCGGCCAGCGGCGGCGGCTTCAGCTTGTGGTCCTGGCCGGACCAGGACTTGCCGTTGATGGCCCAGAAGGTGCGCTGCGGCAGGCAGAGCTGGTCGAGGGTGACGTTGGGGTTGTCCTTGAGATAGGCCTCCAGCGCGGGGGAGACGTGGCCGGCGGTCAGGTCGAAGGTCAGCCGCTCGGCACTCTTGAGGTCGGGCTCCGGCACTTGGCTCGCGGCCAAGGCCGGAACCGGGTCGATGCCGGGCAGCGCGCTTTCGATCAGCGCGATCTCCGCCAGCAGCTCCGGCTCCGCGCCCCAGACGTTCTGCAGGCGGACGGTATTCCATGGCATGCGGAACGCGATGTCGGCGCGCATCGCGGGACCGAGCCGCCAGGCCTTGAGCGGCACCGGCGGCAGCGGATTGCCGTCGGTCGCGACCACGAAGCCTTCGGCGCCATGGAGCGCCAGCACCACGATGCGCGACACGTCGAGATTGAGGACGCGCAACCGCACCCAGCCGTTGAAGAGCGCATCGAGCTGAGCATGGGGCCGGCCGTTCACCGTCTCGACGTTGCCGAAGGTGCCGGCGCGCGCCGCGCCCTTGTCGGTCGAGAACACGTCGAACGAGCCGTCGTCCTTGAGCCGCCAGTCCTTGATTGCGACCACGTGGTCGGCCAGGAACAGGTCCTTCCCCGCCTCGTCCTCGACAACCAGCACACCGGCCAGGCCGCGGCCCAGCTGCTCGACCGTGTTGCAATGGGGATGGAAAAAGAACGTGCCGGCGTCGGGCGGCGTGAACTCGTAGGCGAAGGTTTCGCCCTGCTCGACCGGCGGCTGGGTCATGTAGGGCACGCCATCCATCGCGTTGGGCAGGCGGATGCCGTGCCAGTGGATGGTCCTGTGCTCGGTGACCGCGTTGGTGAGCTGGGCGCGGAACGGCTGGCCGCGCGGGATGCGCAGCACCAGCGGCCAGTCGTCGCGATAGGACCAGATCGGCGTGGTGGTGCCGGGGAGCAGGGAGAGCGAGCGCTCGCGCGCCTCGAGCGCGATGGCGCCGCTAGCCGCCGCAGCGGAAAACGGCAACGGCAGCGCTGCAAGCGCTGCCGTTCCAGCCAGGAGATGTCGCCGGCTGAGCATTAGTTCGCACGACAAGCCCCTTCCCCCCTTGTGGGGGAAGGTTGGGATGGGGGGTGATGCAGCGCTGGACACTC
>DATFDU010000025.1:0-10156 GCA_035251915.1 Dongiaceae bacterium
GCGATCGCGGCGGGCATCGAGGTGATGTGCCGGCTGGGCCTCGTCGCCGACAAGTCGGTGCACAAGGCCGGCTTCCATCCGACCGCGGTGCTCGGCACTTTTGCCGCGACCGTCTCGGCCGCGATCATCAAGGGCATGGGCGCATCCGCGATCACCGATGGGCTCGGCATCGCCGGCAGCATGGCATCGGGCATCATCGAGTATCTGGCGGACGGGTCCTCGACCAAGCGCTTGCATGCCGGATGGGCTGCGCAATCGGGACTGCGCGCCGCCGCCATGGGCAGCGCGGGCTTCTCAGGCCCCGGGACGGTGTTCGAAGGCACGCATGGCTTCTTCTCGGCCTTTGCGCCGTCGATCAAGCCGGACTTCTCCCTGTTGCTGGACGATCTCGGCACCACCTGGGTCGGCAGCAAGCTCGCGTTCAAGCCGTATGCCTGCGGCACCATGGTGCAGCCCTACATCGACTGCGCGCTCGCACTGCGCAAGCAAGGCGTCAAGGCGGAGGAGATCGACCAGATCGCCTGTGCGGTGGGCGAGGGCACGGTGCACCGGCTGTGGGAGCCGCTCGGGCTGAAGCAGCAGCCGCCGACGGCCTATGCGGCGAAGTTCAGCACGCCCTATTGCATGGCGGTCGCGTTTGTGGAGGGCGACGCTGGATTGGCGCAGTTCACAGAGGGCAAGGTTAAGGATCGCGCGGTGCTCCAGCTGGCATCGCGCATCAGCTACCGCATCGATCCCGGGAACGAGTATCCAAAGAACTATACCGGCCACCTGACGGCGACCCTCAAGAGCGGCAAGGTGATCCAGCTGGATCAGCCGCACTTGCGGGGCGGCAGCCGCGATCCGCTGTCGCGCGCGGAGCTCGAGCGCAAGTTCCTGCAGAACGCGGCGTTCGGCGGCTGGTGCAAGGACAAGGCGCAGGCGCTGCTGGAATTCGGCGCCACTCTGGCGCGCCAGCCGGACATGTCCGGACTGGCGAAGACCGGCGCCTGAGCGTGGAGGATGGCATGAGGGAACTGGACGGCAAGGTCGCGCTGGTCACCGGCGGCGCGCAGAACATCGGGCGGGCGATCTGCCTCGACCTCGCGGCCGCCGGCGCGCGCGTGCTGGTGAATACGCGGCGCTCGGTCGAGACCGCGCAGCAGACGGTCGACCGGATCAAGCAGGCCGGCGGCACGGCGATGGTGGCGCAGGCCGACATCACCGATCCCGCCGCGGTCGACCGCATGGTAGCCGAGGGTGCCGCCGCCTATGGCGGCATCGACATCCTCGTCAACAACGCCGCGATCCGCAAGGAAGCGCCGCTGGCCGAGGTGACCTTCGAGGACTGGGCGGAGGTGACGCGCATCATGCTGGACGGCGCCTTCCTGTGCACCAAGGCCTGCGCGGCGCAGATGCGCACGCGCGGCGGCGGGTCGATCGTCACCATCGGCGGCATGACCGGCCACAGCGGCGCCGAGCAGCGGGTGCATGTGATCACCGCCAAGGCGGGGCTCGCCGGCTTCACCAAGGGCGCCGCACTGGACCTGGCGCCATTCAACATCACGGTCAACTGCGTGGTGCCCGGCCTCATCGGCACGCACCGCGGCGCCACCAGCCCGGCCAATCCGCAACACCATGCCAGCCGCCCCATGCCGCTCGGACGACGCGGCACGCCGGAGGAGGTGGCCGCGCTGGTGCGGTACCTGTGCGGACCGCAGGCGCGCTACATCACCGGCCAGAGCCTGCATGTGAACGGCGGATCGTTCATGCCCTGAACGGCACTGTCGCGTGCCCAAATCGAAGTTTGGTTTATTGTTGACAATCTGCAAGCGGCATTTCACGGTTCAAGCAACGGATCGCAGAATCCGGATTTTCGGGAGGCAGGATGGCTTTCGTTGAGCTGGTCGGTCTGACCAAGCGATACGGCTCGATCGCGGTCGTCAACGCGGTCGATCTCGCGATCGAGAAAGGCAAGCTGGTGTGTCTGCTCGGCCCCTCGGGCTGCGGCAAGACCACGACGCTGCGCCTGATCGCGGGCTTCATCACTCCCGACGGCGGCGAGATTCTGGTCGGCGGCAAGCGAATGTCCGCGCCCGGCGCGAGCCTGCCTCCGGAAGCGCGCAACATGTCGATGATCTTCCAGAGCTATGCGCTCTGGCCGCACATGACGGTGTTCGAGAACATCGCCTACGGCCTCCGCCTGCGCCGCCTCTCGAAGGACGAGATCCGCGCGCGCGTCGAAACCATCCTCGCCGCCACCAAGCTGACCGCGCTGGCGGAACGCTATCCCGGCGAGCTGTCGGGCGGGCAGCAGCAGCGCGTCTCCCTGGCGCGCGCGCTGGTCGTCAAGCCGGAGACTTTGCTGCTCGACGAGCCGCTGTCCAACCTCGATGCCAACCTGCGCGAGGAGATGCGGTTCGAGATCCGCCGCCTGCACGACGAATACCGCTACACCACCGTCTACGTGACGCACGATCAGGCCGAGGCCATGACCACCGCCGACATGATCGTGGTGATGAACCAGGGCGTGGTCGAGCAGGCCGGCACGCCGGAGGACATCTATCAGCGTCCGCGCTCGGAATTCGTCGCCAAGTTCATCGGCGGCACCAACATCCTGAAGGGCAGGCACACCGGCGACAGCGCGGTGGCCTGCGAGGGCGGCCTCGTCCTGCGCTGCGGCAGCGGCGAGTTCAGCAGCGATGCCGCCACCGCCGTCTCGGTCCGGCACCACGACATCCGGCTGCACGAAACCAGGCCGCCGCAGGCAGGCACCAATATCGTTGCCGGCACGGTGGTGCGGCAGACCTTTCTCGGTTCGCACCGGGACTATCTCGTGAGCATTCCAGGCGGGGAAATGGTGCGGAGCATCGCACCGGTCAACGTTGCGGTCCCGGCAGGCCAGGAAGTCTGGCTGCACTTCCCGCCGGAATTCTGCCGGGCACTCGCGCACTAGAGGAGGAAATCATGTGGGCAAAGAGTGTTGCTATTGCGGCCTTGGCCGGCGCAATGGCCTGGGCGAGCCCCGGTCAGGCCGAGCCGCCAGCGCCGTATGACATCACGCCGGAGCTGATCGACGCCGCCAAGAAGGAAGGGTCCGTCGTCTTCTATACCGCGACCGACGTCACGGTGGCGGAGAAGCTGGCCGCGACCTTCGAGCAGGAATATCCGGGCATCAAGGTGCAGGTCGAGCGGTCGGGCTCGGAGCGCGTGTTCCAGCGCATCGGCCAGGAATACTCGACCGGCATCTACAATGCCGACGTGATCGAGACCTCCGATGCCGTCCATTTCCTGCTGTTCAAGAAGGAGGGCTGGCTGACGGCGGCCGTTCCGCAAGTGGTGGCGACTTCCTGGCCCGCGGAGGAGCGCGACGCGGACGGCTTCTACGCCGCCTATCGCGCCCATCTCTCGGTCATCGCCTATCGCACGGACCAGGTGAAGCCGGAGGACGCGCCGAAGAGCTTTGCCGACCTGCTCGACCCGAAGTGGAAAGGCAAGATGGTCAAGGCACACCCCGGCTACAGCGGCACGATCATGACCGCCACCCACGCGCTCAGCAAGGCGCTCGGCTGGGAGTATTTCGAGAAGCTCGCGCAGCAGGACGTGATGCAGGTGCAGTCGTCGACCGAACCGCCGAAGAAGCTGGCCCAGGGCGAACGCAGCGTGCAAGCCGACGGCAACGAATACAACGTCTTCCGCCTGCAGGAGGAGGGCGTGCCGATCGAGATCGTCTACGCGACCGAGGGGACGCCGCTGGTCATCGGCAATGCCGCGATCCTCAAGAACCCGCCGCATCCGAACGCGGCCAAGCTGTTCTACGCCTACCTGTTCTCGATCGAGGCACAGCAGCTCAACCACGATTTCGGCGGTCTGCGGTCGTTCCATCCGGACCTCAAGGAGAAGGAGGGCAGGACAGCGCTCAAGGACATCAAGCTGCTGCTCCCCGACGCCCCGGCGCTGGAGTCCGAGATCGAGACCATCAAGTCCAAATACGAGGAATATTTCGGGACCTGAGGCACATCGATGAGCAGCGTGGCCAGCATCGCTCAAGCACCCGGCCAGCGCCGGCGGTTCGACCTTTCGGGGCCGATCTTCCTGTCGCTCGCCGTGCTCTTGAGCGTGCTGGTCATTCTTCCGTTATTCTGGCTGCTGGTCTACAGCTTCACGGACAAGGCCGGTTCGTTCACCCTCGACAACTTCGTGACCCTGGTCACCGACCGCCCGATGCGCCGTTCGTTCGGGCTCGCGATCGGGATGGCGCTGGGCGTCGGCGCGCTCGCCTGCCTGGTGGCGACGCCGATGGCGTGGCTGGTCGCGCGCACCGACCTGCCGCTGCGCCGCTTCGTGCGCGCTCTGGTGACGGCCTCGTTCGTGACGCCGCCGTTCCTTGGCGCCATCGCGTGGGAGATCCTGGCCGCTCCCAACAGCGGCATCTTCAACAACGTATACCGCTGGCTGTTCGGCCTCGATTCATCGCATTACCTGCTCGACATCTACACCTTCGAGGGCCTGGTCTTCGCAATCGCCTGCTACACTTTCCCGTTCGTGTTCACGCTGGTCGCCAACGCGCTCGATCGCGTGCCATCGGACCTGGAGGATGCGTCCTCGATCCTCGGCGGCAAGTGGCTGACGACCTTGCGCAGGGTCACGTTCCCCCTGGTGCTTCCGGCCATGCTCGCGGGCGCGCTGGTCGCGATCCTGCAGGCCCTGACCATGTTCGGCTCTCCCGCCATCCTGGCGCTGCCGGCCGGGTTCCATGTCGTCACCACCAAGATCTGGAGCCTGTTCCAGTATCCGCCCAAGCTCGAGCTCGCCGCCGCCGCTTCCATCCCGCTGCTGCTGCTCACCATCGTGCTGCTGCGCGGCCAGAAATGGATCCTCGGCCGCAAGGGCTACACCGTGCTGGGCGGCAAGAGCGGCTCGCCCATGATCACCAGGCTCGGACGATGGAAGTGGCTCGCCGTGTTCTTCGTTCTCGGCGTGCTGTGCCTCACCGTGGTCTTCCCGTACGCCGCGTTGCTGAAGACGGCTCTGACCCGCACGGTCGATGCGCCGTTGACCTGGGACTCCTTCACGCTGCGACACTTCAACTTCGTGTTCTTCGAGTTTTCGGCGACGCGGCTCGCCATGTTCAACACGATGATCCTCGGTTTGCTGACCGCCACCGGGGTCACCGCGATCGCCCTGGTCGTGTCCTATCTGGTGACGCGGCGCAGCGTTCTCGGCGCGCCCGCGCTGGGCGTGCTGGCGACGGCACCGATCGCGATCCCCGGCATCGTCCTCGGCGTCGGCCTGTTCCTCAGCTACGCCAATCCGACCTTCCGGCTCTATGGCACGTTGTGGATCCTGCTGATCGCCTTCCTCACCATCGAGATGCCGGCGGGCTATCAGCAGCTGTCGTCCGCCTTCAAGGGCATCCATCCCGAGCTGGAGGAGGCCGGCCGCATCCTGGGCGCTTCGCGGCTGAAGGCGCTGTGGCAGATCACCGCGCCGCTGCTACGGACCAGCGTGATCGCCACCTGGTGCTTCGTGTTCATCGGCACCATCCGCGAGCTGTCGGCGACCATCCTGCTCACCACCGCCAACACCAAGCTGGTCTCGGTCATCATCTATGACCTGAATGAGAGCGGCGACCTGGGTGCGATTTCGGTTCTGGGCATCCTGCTGCTGCTGGTCTCGTTCACCGTCGTGTTCCTCGCGAGCCGCATGCCGATCGGCAGCGCGCGCTTCCAGCCGCGGGGATGAGCCGATGCCACGATCAATTAACCATTGCTGCCTTGGTCCGGTTGGCGATTTTGCATTTGGTAAAGCTCCGCTATGCTGTCGTCGAATCGGACGGCCCGATTCACGCCGTGTCGGTTGGTCGGGGCGAGGCGAAACCGAGTAGAGGGCAACGGGGCGGCAGAACCAATGTCGAAACAGATCACAATGCCGCCGGAATTCTCGGCGATCGATTTCCTGCGCACGCGCTCGCTGGCGAGTGTCGTTCAGGCGGAGATCGAGCGCATGATCGTCAGCGGCAGGCTCGCGCCCAATGCCCGCGTCAACGAGAACGCGCTGGCGCAGGAGCTGGGCGTCAGCCGCGGCCCGATCCGCGAGGCGTGCAGCGCGCTCGCCGCGATGGGCCTGATCGAGATCATCCCCAACCGCGGCTTTTTTGTGCGCGCCTTGACCGACGAAGAGGCGCTCGATGTGTCGGAGGCGCGCGCCAGCATCTTCGCCTCCATGGCGATGATGCTGGCCTCCCGCATCACCGACAGCCAGGTCGCGATCCTGCGCGAGCTGGTGGACCGCATGGACAAGATCGTGCCGACCGGCGAGGTCAGCATCTACTATCCCGTCAACCTCGAGTTCCACGAGCAGATCGCGCGCATGTGCGGCAACCAGCGCCTGGGGCAGATCTATCTCGGCCTCGCGCGCGAACTGCATATCCAGCGCTATCGTGCGCTCTCCAGCGGCGATACCTTGCACATCTCCAACGCCGAGCATCGCGCCATTCTCGAGGCGCTGGCCGAGCGCGATCCCAACAAGGCGTTCCTGGCGGCGCGGTCCCACATCCTCAACGGCATCGTCCGTACCCGAAAGGCGCGGCGCGCTGCGGCGCCGGCAGCCAAAGCACGTCCCGCGCGCAAGTCCAAGACGCCGGCTTAGCACGTCCCGAACAGGCGTCGGTTTGAGGTCATTCATGGGTTGGAAATTGTTGACAATCTACAATGTCGCTGCCACGGTTTCGAAGCGCTGAAAAATGTCCAAAAAGCCAGATATTTCAGGGGATATCATGAACAAGCCGTCCGACGTCCGGCTCACCCGCTACGTGGCGGCTTTCATCGCCGGGACGAAGTTCGACGACCTGCCTTCGGACGTGGTGGCGCTCGGGAAGAAGTCGATCCTCGATGGCATCGGCCTGGCGTTGTCCGGCGCCGTGGCGCGCAGCGGCGAGCTGGTGCGCAAGCACCTCGACAGCCTCAACCTCGCGGCGGGACCCGCGACCGTCATCGGCGGCAATCGCAAGGTGGCGCCGCGGTTCGCCGCTTTCGCCAACGGCGTCGGCATCCATGCGGACGATTACGACGATACCCAGCTCGCGGTCGCGCCGGATCGCGTCTATGGCCTGCTGACCCATCCGACCGCGCCGGCCCTGCCGGCCGCGCTTGCGGTGGGTGAGATGAAGGGCGCGTCCGGCAAGGACGTGATGCTGGCCTACCATCTCGGGGTCGAGGTGGAGTGCAAGATCGCCGAGGCGATCGATCCGCGGCATTACCAGACCGGCTTCCACGCGACCGCGACCTGCGGCACCTTCGCCGCGGCTGCCGCGTCGGCCAGGCTCATGGGCCTCGACGTCGAGGCGACGCAGCGGGCGCTCTCCGTCGCCGGCAGCCAGTCCGCCGGCCTGCGCGAGAATTTCGGCACCATGACCAAGCCGTTCCATGCCGGCCGCTCGTCGGAGAGCGGCGTCGCCGCCGCCCAGTTCGCGGAACTCGGCTGGACCGCGACCGACAAGATCCTGGAAGCGCCGCGCGGCTTCTTCCGAGCGGCCGGCGGCGGCTTCGATCTCGGCGCGATCTACGAGCGGCTGGGCGCGCCCTGGACCTTCGTGGAGCCCGGCGTCTCCATCAAGCCGCATCCCTCGGGCTCGCTCACCCACCCCGGCATGACGGAGATGCTGCGCCTGATCCGCGAGCACAAGATCCAGCCGCAGCAGGTGCGGCGGGTGCGGGTCGGCACCAACTCCAACATGCCGAACGCGCTCATCCATCACCGGCCGCACGACGAGCTGCAGGCCAAGTTCTCGATGGAATTCTGCATGGCCATCCTGCTGTTGCGCGGTCGTGCCGGCCTCAAGGAATTCACCGACGCGGTGGTGAACGAACCCGAGGTCAAGGCGATGATCGAGAAGGTCGACTTCGTGGTCGACGACGTGGCCGAGAAGGCCGGCTATCACAAGATGACGACGCTCATCGACATCGAGCTGGCCGATGGCCGCACGATCTCCGGCCGCGCCGATTTCGGCAAGGGCAGCCCCGCCAATCCGATGAGCTATGAGGAGGTCGCTGATAAGTTCCGCGAGAACGCCGCGTTCGCCGGCATGCGCAAATCGACCGCGGGCGAGATCGTCGAGCTGGTGCGAAACCTCGAAGGACTATCATCGATCGATGAGCTGACCGGCAAGCTGCTGCGTCTCGATTGATCCGATCCAACGTCCTTCGCTCGCAAGGTTGCTCGCATGACTGCTTCTTCCCATCTCGTGATCGGAATCCTGAACGGCGACGATATCGGCCATGAGATCGTGCCCGCTTCGGTGGACGTGGCTCGTGCCGCAGCAGAGCGGCACGGTTTGCGCATCGACTGGCGCCCGATGCCGATCGGGCGTACGGCGCTGGACAGCCACAACTCCACGATGCCGGCCGGGACACTCGATGCCTTGGGCAGGATGGACGGCGTCATCCTGGGGCCGATCGGGCACCGCGACTATCCCAAGGTGCCGCAGGCGATCAACCCGCACCCGATCCTGCGCAAGCATTTCAACCTGTTCGCCAACGTGCGGCCGACCCGCTCCTTCCCCGGCCTCGGCGCGCTGCACGAGAATGTTGACCTCGTCATCGTGCGCGAGAACAACGAGGGCTTCCAGCCGGACCGCAACGTGGTGGCGGGCTGCGGCGAGTTCCGTCCGACCGAGGACGTGACCATCTCGGTCCGCGTCATCACGCGCGCCGGCAGCGCGCGGGTGGCGCGCGCCGCGTTCGAGATCGCGCGGACCCGCAGCAAGCGGCTGACCACCGTGCACAAGAACACGGTGTTCAAGCTCGGCTGCGGCATGTTCGTCGAGGAATGCTACAAGGTGGCGAAGGAGTTCCCGGACGTGACTCTAGACGAGGTGATCGTCGACACCTTCGCCATGCGCCTGGTGCGCGATCCGCAGAGCTTCGACGTGGTGGTGACCACCAACATGTTCGGCGACATCCTGACCGACGAGGCGGCCGGGCTGGTCGGCGGCCTTGGCATGGCGCCGGGCCTGTGCATCGGCGAAGGCAACATCGCGATGGCGCAGGCGACCCACGGCTCCGCGCCCGACATCGCCGGCAAGGGCATCGCAAACCCCTATGCCATGATCGAGTCCACGCGCATGATGTTCGAGTGGCTCGGGCACAATCGCGGGATCAAGCCGGCCGTGGACGCCGCCGCTTCGATGAAGCGCGGCATCGAACACGCGCTCGCCAATCCCGCGACCCGCACCAGGGACATCCGGGGCACCGGCGGCACGGACGACATGACGCGTGCCATTGTCGCCGCGATCGAGGCGGAGAAATAGAATGGGTGCTCACAGGATTGCGGTGATCGGCGGCGACGGCATCGGCCCGGAGGTGATCGAGGCCGGCTGCCGCGTGCTCGAGTCCCTGGCGGAGGTCGAGCGCGGCCTCGGCTTCACGTTCCAGCGCTTCGATTGGGGCTCGGACTATTACCGGCGGCACGGGCGGATGATGCCCGAGGACGGCCTTGCCCAGCTGCGGCCGTTCGATGCCATCTATTTCGGCGCCGTCGGCGATCCCAACCTGCCGGATGATCTCACGCTGTGGGGCCTGCGGCTCGCGATCTGCCAGGGCTTCGATCAATACGCCAACGTCCGCCCGTCCAGGCTGCTGCCCGGCGTGGTCGGGCCGCTGCGGCCGGAGCTGGGCGCCGGCATCGACTGGGTGATCGTGCGCGAGAACAGCGAGGGCGAGTATGCCGGCGTCGGCGGCCGCGCGCATCGCGGCTTGCCGATCGAGGTCGGCATGGACGTCGCGGTCTTCACGCGCGCCGGCATCGAGCGGATCGCGCGCTACGCCTGCGACATCGCCCGCGCGCGGCCGCGCAAGCTACTGACCATCGTCACCAAGTCTAACGCCCAGCGCCACGGCATGGTGCTGTGGGACGAGGTGTGCAGGGACGTGATCCGCGACTATCCGGATCTCACGGTCGACTGGATGCTGGTCGATGCCATGACCCAGCGCATGGTGGACAAGCCGGCCAGCATCGATACCGTCGTCGCCACCAACCTGCACGCCGACATTCTCACCGACCTGGCGGCGGCTCTGTCGGGCTCGCTCGGCCTCGGCGCCACCGCCAACATCGATCCGTCGCGCCAGCATCCGTCGATGTTCGAGCCGATTCATGGCTCGGCCTTCGACATCACCGG
>DATFDU010000026.1:0-10167 GCA_035251915.1 Dongiaceae bacterium
CGGGTTCTGGCCCATCATGGCGAGCTGCAGCTTCATGCGGGTCAAGGGGGTGCGCAGGTCGTGGCTGACGCCGGCCAGCATCTCGGTGCGCTGCTGCATCTGACGGCGGATGCGGGCGCGCATCTGGTTGAAGGCGCGGCCCGCGACCTCGACTTCGGCGGCGCCGTCGAGCACGAACTCGCCGACGTCACGGCCCTTGCCGAAATCGTCGGCGGCCTGGGCCAGCCGCTTGATCGGCCGCACCTGGCCGCGCATGAACAGGGTCGCCATCGAGAGCAGCACCAGCGATGTGCCGAGCATCCACAGGAAGAACACGTAGGTGGTGGAGGAGAACAGCCGCCGCCGTTCCACCACCGCCTGCAACACGCCCTCGGGCAGCTGCACGTGGATCTCGACCTCCTTCTCCAGTGACCGGCTGTCGATGATGAAGGGCCGCTCCACCCGCGATTCCAGCGCATCGGACAGCTGCCGGTCGACCAGGTTCTGGCGCATGATGGTGGGATCGTTGGGCAGGATCTCGCCCAGCTTGAAATCGAAATTCACCCGCATGGTGGAATCGGCGATGCGGAAGATGCGCCGGGCGCGGTCCTCGCTGATCGGATGGGGCATCAGTTGGATGGCGGCCGCGATGTCGCCGGCGACGCTCTGCGCCAGGCGGCGCGTCACGGTGTTCCAGTGGCTGTCGTAGAACACCCAGGCGGAAACGACCTGCAGCAGCACCACGGGCGTCACGATGATCATGATGGAGCGCCCGAGCAGCGAGCGCGGCAGCATCGCCTCGACCTCAACCAGCAACGCGCGGAGCGCCATCATCATGGGATCACGTCAGTCCGGCTGCAGCATATAGCCGCGCCCGCGCACCGTCACCAGATAGCGGGGGAAGCGCGGATCGTCCTCGATCTTGCGGCGCAGGCGCGTCATCTGCACATCGATCAGGCGGCTGTCGCCGGCGTCCTCGCCCTGCGGCGAGAGGTCCTCGCGCGATACCGCCTCGCCGGCGCGGCGCGCCAGCTGGAACAGCAGCTCGGATTCCGCCTCGGTGAGATGGACCGGCTCGCCGGCCTTGAACAGACGCCGCCGCTCGAGCTCGAACACGAAGGCGCCGAACTTGACCGCGCCGACACTGGTCTGCCGCTCGGTCCTGGCGCGGGCGCGCTTCAGGATCGCCTTGATGCGCAGCACCAGCTCGCGCGGCTCGAACGGCTTCACCAGATAGTCGTCGGCGCCGGTCTCCAAGCCGGCGATGCGGTCGGTCGATTCGCCCATCGCGGTCAGCAGCAGGATCGGCACCAGGCTGGTTTCGCGCAGGCTCTGGGTGAGCTCCAGCCCGCTTTCGCCCGGCATCATGACATCGACGACCAGCAGGTCGAAGGTGATGCCCGCCAGCTTGGCGCGCGCATCGGCGGCATCGACCGCGGCCGTGACGCGATAGCCCTGCTCGGTCAGGTAGCGCGCGATCAGGTCGCGCAGCCTCTTGTCGTCGTCGATCACCAGGACATGCGGCTGGGCTTCGCTCATGCGGGCCGTTCGTCAGCGCGGCTGGCTGGGGCGGAAGCGGCGGCGGTCGGCTTCCTCGATCATGCCCAGCAGCACCTTGCGGAAGCCTTCGACCGCGTCGGCCCCGGCCGAGCGATAGGCGCGGGCGATCAGGGCGCGCTGCTCCTCGGTCAGCTTGCGCTCGAGCTCCGATCCCTTGTCGGTCAGGCTGAGCAGGCGTTGCCGCCGGTCGGTCGAGCCCGGCTTCTGCACGATGAAGCCCTGGCGCACCAGCTGGCCGAGGACCCGGCTCAGGCTCTGCTTGGTGATGTGGAGGATGCCGAGCAGGTCGGACACCGTCATCCCGGGGTTGCGCCCGACGAAATAGATGACCCGGTGGTGGGCCCGGCCAAATCCAAAGGCGGCAAGGGTTTGGTCGGCCTTGGCGGTGAAATCGCGGTAGGCGAAGAACAGCATCTCGATGCCCTGCCGCAGCTCGTCCTCGCGCAGAAACAGCGGATTTGCTGGAGATTTTATGTCAGCCATGTTGACTTATTTGTTCGATTGTTCTAAGTCTGCTGTGGACTACGATACAGCATAATACAACCCCTACCCCCCTCCCGTGGAGTTGTCAGCGATGAGTTTGGTCCCATTCGACGACCGTGACGGACAGATCTGGTTCGATGGAAAGTTAATCCCCTGGCGCGACGCCAGGCTCCACGTCCTCAGCCATGCCCTGCATTACGCCGCCGCCGCCTTCGAGGGCGAGCGCGCCTATGGCGGCCATGTCTTCAAGTCGCGGGAGCATTCCGAGCGGCTGCACAAGTCGGCCGAGATCCTGGGCTACAAGATCCCGTACTCGGTCGACGAGATCGAGAAGGGCAAGGCCGAGGTGGTGAAGGCCATGGGCGGCGGCGACCTCTATGTCCGCGCTATCGCCTGGCGCGGCAGCGAACAGATGGGCGTCGCGGCACAGCAGGCCAAGATCCATCTCGCGATCGCGGCCTGGGTGTGGCCGTCCTACTTCTCGCCGGAGCTGCTGGAAAAGGGCATCCGCCTGAAATGGGCGGTCTATAAGCGCCCATCGCCGGAGACCGCGCCGACCGCTTCGAAGGCCTCGGGCCTCTACCAGATCTGCACCATCTCCAAGCACGACGCGGAGCGCGAGGGCTACCAGGACGCCATGATGCTGGACTACCGCGGCCAGCTGGCCGAAGCGACCGGCGCCAACGTGTTCCTGGTGCAGAACGGCGAGCTGCACACGCCGAAGCCGGATTGCTTCCTCAACGGCATCACGCGCCAGACCGTGATCGCCCTCGCGCGCAAGCGCCAGATCAAGGTGATCGAGCGCGCGATCATGCCGGACGAGCTCGGCAAGACGCAGGAAGTGTTCCTGGTGGGCACCGCGGCGGAGGTGACTCCGGTCGGCCAGGTCGGCGAATACAAGTTCACCGTCGGCCCGGTCACCAGGCAGCTGCGCGAAGACTATCTCAAGGAAGTCCGCCAGCCGGCGAGCAGCCGGGCGGCGGAGTAAGCTGGCTTCCGCCTTTTTCTCCGCCCTTTCGTCCGGGAAGGGCGATCTATTTCAGCGCTTCCACTTCTCCGCGGCGCGGTCGTCGCTTTCCTTGGCTTCGACCCACGCCGCGCCCTTCGTACCTTCCTCCAGTTTCCAGAACGGCGCCTTGGTCTTCAGCCAGTCGATCAGGAAGGCGCACGACTCGAGCGCGGCCTGGCGGTGCGCTGACGTGGTCGCGACCAGCACGATGCGGTCGCCAGGCTCCAGCCGGCCGTAGCGGTGGATGATGAGCACGTCTTCGAGCGGCCAGCGCGACCTGGCCTCGGCCTCGATCTCGGCCAGCCGCCTTTCGGTCATGCCGGGATAGTGCTCCAGCGTCATCGCGCTGACCGCACCTTGATCGGCAAGATCGCGCACCAGCCCGACGAAGCTCGCGAGGCCGCCGACTTTGGCGTTGCCGTCGGTCAGCTGCGCCAGCTCGGCGCCGATGTCGAAATCCTCGCGCTGGACCTTGATCATCGCCGTGCGATCAGCCGCCGGTCACCGGCGGGAACAGGGCGATCTCGTCGTCGGGGCGGACCGGATGGTCGTGCTCGACATATTCGTGGTTGATCGCAACCTTGACCACGTTGCGCCGGTCGAGCGCCGCGGCATATTGCGGCCCGAGGGTCGCCAGCCAGTCGAGCAGGTCCTCGACGGTCTGGACGTGGTCCGGCGCGACCACTTCTTCCTCCGCCTTGCCGATGTTGGTCCGGACCCAAGCAAAATACAGCAGCTTCATGCGACCTCCGTGACGTTCCCGGTCCCAGAAATAGTGCCGATTCGCCGCGAACGCCACCCTTGGGATATCGCACCAAAACCGGCGGGTTGTCGGGATTCCGACCTTTGTCTAAGCCGGATTTTACCCCTGCTTAACGCATAGTCTCTTAAGTGTTTCTGATGAAAGCACTGGATGTTCGCATGATCCGTGAGTCGGGGGGCTCGGCGTCCGAGAGGGATTCCGGCTTTGCCCAGAAGATCGCCGAAAAGGCCGGCTCCCTGGGGGTGCAGCTGGCCGATGCGGCGGGCTCGATCGATGACGTCGCCAAAGTCGTCGCCAGCCAGGCTGAGCAGTTCGAGGAACTGCGCGCCGCCGCCGACCAGATGGTGGCGGCCAATGAGCGCATCGCCGGCGCGGTCGAGAACGCCGCCAACAACGCCGGCAGCGCGGCGGCCGAGATGTCGGCCTCGCGCGGCTCGCTCGAATCCTCGCTCGCGGACGTGCGCAGCCTTGCCGCCAGCGCCACCGCGATCGAGACCAAGATCGCCGGCCTGCGCCAGGCGCTGGAGCAGATCGCCAAGGTCGCGCAGACCATCGATGCCATCGCCAAGCAGACCAACCTCCTGGCGCTCAATGCCACCATCGAGGCGGCGCGCGCCGGCGATGCCGGCCGCGGCTTCGGCGTGGTGGCGGGCGAGGTGAAGGCGCTGGCGCGCCAGACCGCCGACGCCACCCAGCAGATCGCCGAGACCGTCGGCCAGATCACGCAGCAGACCGGCGAGCTCAGCCGAGAAGGCGCCGAGGCCACCAGGCGCGCCGCCAAGGTCGAATCCGGCACCGCAGCGATCGCCGCGGTGGTGGAGAGCTCGGCGCGTGCGATCAGCGACATCGCGACCCAGGCCGAAGCCATCGCCGGCGATACCCGCCAGATCCGCGAGCGCGGCACGGTGCTGACCAACGCGTTCGGGGGCCTTTCCGGCGGCGTCAAGAAATCGACCGGCGACCTCAGCCAGGCCAAGGAGCGCATCAACCACCTGCTCGAGGTGGCGGAGGACCTGATCGAGGCCACTGCCGACGCCGGCGTCGAGACCACCGATTCGCCGATCATCCGCCTGGTGGTGGAGAGTGCAGCCAGGATCGGCGCCTTGTTCGAGCAGGCGATCGACCGCGGCGAGATCTCGCTCGCCGATCTGTTCGACGACCGCTATGAGCCGATCGCGGGGACCGAGCCGCAGCAGGTGATGGCGAAATACACCGCGCTCACCGACCGCCTGCTGCCGCCGGTGCAGGAAGCGGCGCTCGAGGTCGACCCGCGCGTGGTGTTCTGCGCGACCGTCGACCGCAACGGCTATCTGCCGACGCATAACAGGAAGTTCTCGCAAGCCCAGCGCAAGGGCGACGTGGTGTGGAACACCGCCAACTGCCGCAATCGCCGCGTCTTCAACGACCGCGTCGGGCTCAAGGCCGGCCGCAGCGAGAAGCCGTTCGTGGTCCAGACCTACCGCCGCGACATGGGCGGCGGCAACTTCGCGCTGATGAAGGACGCTTCCGCGCCGATCGTGGTCAAAGGCCGCCACTGGGGCGGCGTGCGCTGCGGATACAAGGTTTAGCGCAGCTGCTTGCGCCCGATTGTCGGCTTGCCTTACCGTCGCCTCCAACCAGGGAGGCATGCATGGCCGTAACGATCTATCACAACCCCAACTGCTCCACCTCGCGCAAGGTGCTGGGCTGGCTCGAGGACAAGGGCATCGAACCCAAGGTCGTCGAGTATCTCAAGACCCCGCCAAGCGCGGCGGAGCTGAAGCGCATCCTCGCGCAGATGAAGGCCAAGCCACACGACATCCTGCGCCGCAAGGGCGATACCTATGAAGCGCTCGGTGATGTGAGCAAGCTCAGCGCCGATGCGCTGCTCAAGAAGATGCTGGAGGAGCCGGTGCTGATCGAGCGGCCGATCGTCGTCACCGACAAGGGCGCCGTGCTGTGCCGCCCGCCGGAGAAGGTGTGGGAGATTGTTTAGCTCCGCGCCGGGAACACCAGCCGCGCGATGGTGCCGCGGTTGAGGGCCGAGGCGATTTGCAGACGGCCGCCATGGGCCTCGATCAGGTTCTTCACGATCGGCAAGCCGAGGCCGGTGCCGGTCGGATCCTTGATGGCCGAGTTTTCGACCCGGCCGAAGGGTTCGAGCGCCACCGCGATCTGATCGTCCGACATGCCGATGCCGGTATCGGCGATGGTGACCGCAATCGACCGATCCTTCATCCGCTGCGCCGATAGCTCCACCCGGCCGCCGGCGTGAGTGAACTTGATGGCGTTGGACAGGAGGTTGACGATCATCTGCTTGACGCGCCGGCGATCGGCGTTGAGCGTCACGCCCGCGGCGTTCCCCGTCACGTGCAGCGCGAGCCCGCGGCCATCCACCATCGGCCGCATCATGCGGGCGCACTCATCGAGCAGTTCGACGAGATCGAAACTGGTCTGTTGCAGTTCCAGCTTGCCTGCTTCCACCTTGGCGATGTCGAGGATGTCGTCGATCAAGGCCAGCAGGTGCGTGCCGGCCTGGTGGATGTAGCCGCCGTATTCCGCGTATTTCTCCACCTGCTCGCGCCCGAAATGCAGCCCGCGGATGACTTCCGAGAAGCCGAGGATCGCATTGAGGGGCGAGCGGAATTCGTGGCTCATGTGGGCCAGGAATGCGCTCTTGGCGCGGCTCGCGGCCTGGGCCGCCTGCCGTTCATCGAGGTTCAGGTTGCTGGCTTGCCGGCGTAGCTGCTCCTGCGCCTCGGCGAGAGCACGCGCGCGCTCCTTGTGTTCGGTGATATCCTGGCCGATCGCCAGCACACAGGGCACGCCGCCGTAGGTCATGCGTCGCGCGGCGACCTGGACCCAGATGTGCCGGTCGTCTGCGCAGCGCAGTTGGATCTCGGCGAACGCTTCCCCTGCGCCAGCCTCCAGCGCGCGCAGCAGGGCGCGGCGCTGCTCGGGATCGACATAGAATTCGAGCATGGACCGGCCGCGCAGCGCCTCGGCCGGAAGCCCGATCAGTGCCGCCGCCGCCGCGTTGACGTGCAGCAATGCGCCGGAGTCCCACGCAGCGATGGTGAGCGGCACGAGCGACGATGTGCGGAGCAGCCGGCTGATCTCGTCTTCCGCCGGCCCTGGGATGGTTTCAATCAACGCCATGATTCGTTCGCTGCTTCGGCCAAAAACGGCACGCTCCTCACCTTCACTCTATCCTCAGGTGCAGAGTCGACGCAGCGATGAAAGAATCTTGGCGACTCCCGCGGCGGTTTCCAGGTTGCCGAATGACGCACCTTTCATATCCCGGTGTGTGTATTGGAACTTTTCTGTAGAAGGGTGCACATGCCCATCCCGCAAATGCCCATCCCTTCGCGAAAAAGCGGCGCCTGTCGCGCCGGGTCGCAAGGCGGCCGCTCGGGGATGGAAAGCGCCCAATCTCTCCGCTATGGTCCGCCGGTCCGTCGTGAGGGAAGCCGGTACGCGCCAAGGCGCAAATCCGGCGCTGCCCCCGCAACTGTAGGATCGCCCGCCGGCAATCGGCGGAGTCGAGGAACGGCGCATCGGCCACTGGCCTCACGAGGCTGGGAAGGCGCGACCGAAATCCCGCGATCGAGCCAGGAGACCTCAACGGACGCTCGTTTTGTCGGCCGCCTCGGCGGGAGGAAGGGACCACATCCATGGCAGCCAATTCGGCTGGCACCACGCAGTCTTTGCCGCCGGTCACCCTGGTGCTGGGTGGCGCGCGCTCGGGCAAGAGCAGCTACGCCGAACGGATCACGGTCGCGCATCCGCGCGGCTGCGTCTATGTCGCGACCGCGGAGGTCGGCGATGACGAGATGGCCGAGCGTGTGCGCAAGCACCAGGCGCGGCGCGAGGCACATTGGCGCACCGTCGAGGCGCCGCTCGAGATCGGCGCCGCGATCATGGCCGAAACGGAACAGGGGGCGGCGGTCCTGGTGGATTGCCTGACGCTTTGGCTCAGCAATCTGATGGCCACGGACCGCGACCCGGCGCAGCAGACCGAGGACCTGATCCGCGCGCTCGGGCAGGCCGGCGGGCCGGTCGTCTTTGTCTCGAACGAGGTCGGGCTCGGCATCGTGCCGGACAACGCGCTGGCGCGCGCCTTCCGCGACCATGCGGGGCGCCTGAACCAGCGCATCGCGGAGATCGCGAACAATGTGTTTTTCGTGGCGGCGGGTTTGCCGCTGCGCCTGAAATGAGGGGACGGACAGAATGAGCGGCAAGATTCCGGCGACGGTGGTGACGGGCTTTCTCGGCGCCGGCAAGACGACTCTGATTCAGAACCTGCTGCGAAATGCGAACGGACGGCGATTGGCGCTGATCATCAACGAGTTCGGCGAGACCGGCGTGGACGGCGAGCTGGTGAAGGGCTGCAAGATCGAGGGCTGCCCGGAGGAGAACATCGTCGAGCTGGCCAACGGCTGCATCTGCTGCACGGTGGCGGACGATTTCCTGCCCACCATGCGCGCGCTGCTCGACCGGCCCAATCCGCCGGAGCATATCGTGATCGAAACCTCGGGCCTCGCGCTGCCCAAGCCGCTGGTGAAGGCGTTCAACTGGCCGGAGGTGCGCACCCGCGTCACGGTCGACGGCGTGATCGCGGTGGTCGACGGCCCTGCCGCAGCCGCCGGGCGCTTTGCCGACAATCCCGATGCGATTGCCGCGCAGCGCTCGGCCGATGCGGCGCTCGACCACGACAGCCCGATCGCGGAACTGTTCGAGGACCAGATCAACTGCGCCGACCTGATCGTGCTCAATAAGAACGACCAGATGGATGATGCGGCGCGCATTGCCGCGATGGCCGCGATCAATCACGAACTGAAGCGTGCGGCCAAGGTGGTGCCTGCCAGCTTCGGCGCGATCGATCTTGAGGTTCTGCTGGGTCTCGGCGCGGCGGCCGAGGACGATCTCGACAGCCGCTATTCGCATCACGAGCTGGAGGGCGAGGGCCACGACCACGACGAGTTCACCTCGTTCCGCCTCGACCTGCCGCAACTGAAGAAGCCGGAAGACCTGCTGGCCAAATTGCTACCGGCCATCGAGCGTCACGACATCCTGCGCGTGAAGGGCTTCCTCGACGTCGCCGGCAAGGAGATGCGCCTGGTGCTGCAGGGCGTCGGCCCGCGGCTGCAGCATTATTACGACCGCGCCTGGGCGCCGGGCGAGGACCGCTCCTCGCGGCTGGTGGTGATCGGGCTCAAGGGCCTCGACCACGCCGCGATCGCGCGTGACCTCGGACTCTGATGCATCTGCTCGCCGCCAAACCGGGTCAGATCGCCGATGGCAGCGAGGCCATCGATCTCGGCCAGACTCCGGGCGAGATCGTCGTGCTGTCGGCGGCGGACAGCGAGCAGGCATGCCTGTCGCGCGCCTATGCACATTTGCCGGAACCGAAGCCCAGTCTGCGGCTGGCGAACCTGCTGCAGCTGTCGCACCATCTGTCGGTCGATGCCTATGTCGAGGACATCGTCGCCAACGCGAAGCTGGTGGTGGTGCGGCTGCTCGGCGGCGTGCGCTATTGGCCGTACGGCATCGAGCAGATCTCGGCGGAATGCCGCAAGCGCGGCATCGCGCTCGCCTGCCTGCCGGGCGACGACCAGCCCGATCCGCAGCTGAGCGATCACAATGCGATCTCGCCGGCTGCCGCGCATCGCCTGTGGCAGTTCCTGGTGCAAGGCGGGCTCGAGAACGCATCCGAGTTTTTGCGCTACGGCGCGAGCTTGATCGGCCGCGAGACCGCATGGCGCGAGCCACGGCCGTTGCTGCGCGCCGGGCTCTATTGGCCCGGCAAGGCCATGCTCTCGCTCGATGACCTGCGCGCGGAATGGGCGGATGGCGCACCGGTCGCGGGGATCGTGTTCTACCGCGCACTGGTGCAGGCCGGACAGACCGCGCCGATCGATGCGCTGATCGCGGCGCTGCAGGAGCGCGGCCTCAACCCGCTGCCGATCTACGCGGCTGGACTGAAGGAGCACGCGGCCGCTGATCTGATCGCGCGTTTCTATGCCGCCGCGAAGCCGGACATCACGCTCAATTGCACCGGCTTCGCGATCTCGCAGCCGGGCGCGGCACAGGCGGCGACGCCGTTCGATGCCGCCGATGCGCCGGTGCTGCAGGTGGTGCTGTCGAGCGGCACGCGCGAAGACTGGATGACGGGCAAGAACGGCCTCAGTCCGCGCGACCTCGCCATGCAGGTGGCGCTGCCGGAAGTCGATGGCCGCATCATGACTCGCGCCATCAGTTTCAAGGCCGCCGGCCGCTACGATGAAGCAACGCAATGCACCATCGTCGAGCCGCAGCCGGAGCCGGGCCGCGTCGCCTTCGTCGCCGACCTCGCCGCCAACTGGATCAAGCTGCGCCGCAAGCCTGCGGCGGA
>DATFDU010000027.1:0-10351 GCA_035251915.1 Dongiaceae bacterium
ATGTCGGCCTTCTGGACGTTGCCGCCGCTGGAGCAGTCGATGAGGTCGACGCCCAGCTCCTTCAGTTGTCGCGCGAGTTCCACGGACTGCTCGATGTCCCAGCCGCCCTCCACCCAATCGGTGCAGGAGATGCGCACGAACAGCGGGCAGCGCTCCGGCAGGTCGGCGCGCACCGCCCGCACCGTATCGCGCAGGAACCGGGTGCGGTTCTCGAACGAGCCGCCATAGCTGTCGCTGCGGCGGTTGCTGAGCGGCGACAGGAACTCGTGGAACAGGTAGCCGTGGGCGGCGTGAATCTCGATCACGCGAAAGCCGGCGTGGTAGGAACGCTCGGCCGCTTCGACGAATGCCACCTGCAACCGATGGATGCCGGCGACATCCAGCGCCGTGGGCATCGGATAGTCATCGGCGAAGGCCTCGGCGCTGGGTGCGACCGGCGTCCAGCCGCCAGCATCCTCGGCGACCTTGCCGTGACCGGACCAGGGGCGATGGGTGCTGGCCTTGCGGCCGGCATGGGCGAGCTGGATGCCGGCGATCGAGCCCTGCTGGTCGATGAAATGCGTGGCGCGGGCGAGGGGCTCGAAATGCCGGTCGCTCCAAGCACCCAGATCCTGTGGCGAGATGCGGCCCTCCGGCGTCACCGCCGCCGCTTCGGTAAAGACCAGCCCGGCGCCGCCGATCGCCCGGCTGGCGAGATGCACGAAGTGCCAGTCGTTCGCCATGCCCTCGCGGGAGGAATACTGGCACATGGGCGAGACGCCGATGCGGTTGTGAAAGGTGATGTCGCGCAGGCGGAACGCGTCGAACAGATGGGCCATGGCAGAATCCTCGGTGGATTCTGCATAGATAACACCAGCGCGCGCTTTCTCAAGGCGGCACCGCCTGCACGGCGAAAGCGCGTCCCGTTCATTGCCGACCTTGATCGGCCGGGGGAGAACCGGCAAACTCCCAACCAAAGGGACGGCCTGTCGGTATGGTCAAAGATCTTGCGCAAAAGACGGTAAAATCGCCGGCGACATTGGGCGACGTGCTCTATGCGAGGTCCAGGCCTCCGGTGCTGGAGCAGGAATGGGCGACGCTTGTCCAATCGATTGCCGCGGGCGACCAGCTCGCGCTGCATACGCTCTACGAAATGGCCCACCGGGTGGTCTTCACCTTGATCATGCGGATCACGGCCAACCGGGAAACCGCTGAAGAGCTCACCGTCGATGTCTTCCACGACGTCTGGCGCCGCGCGTCGAGTTACGACGCCGCGAACGGCACGGTGCTCGGCTGGATCATGAATCAGGCGCGCTCGCGGGCGATCGACCGCCTGCGCTTCGAGAGCCGAAAGAAGCGCACCCATGCCGAGGATCCGCAGCCGCCCGCCGAAGTGGCTGCCGATCCGCGCGACGTGCTCGAGCTGCGCGAGCAGGGCGCGGCGCTGCGCGCAGCATTGGCAGCGCTCACGCCGGACGAGCGCCAGGCGATCGAAACGACGTTCTTCGCCGGGCTTACGCATGCGGAAGCGGCGGAGCGGTTGAACCAGCCGCTCGGCACGATCAAGACGCGCATCCGCTCAGGATTGCACAAGTTGCGGCAGGCGCTGATCGCGCAGGCGGTGAAACCATGACTCAAGACCGCTGCGAGCAGAGCGAGGCGACGAGCGCCTATGCCCTGCAGGCGCTGCCGGCGGACGAGGTTGCGGCGGCCGAGGCGCACATCGCGTCGTGCCCGGATTGCCGGCGCGAGCTGGAGAGCCTCCGCCCGGTGGTCGATCGGTTCGCCTCGTGGCCGACCGATGTGCTGCGTCCGACGACGTCGCTGCAGGCGCGCCTCGCGCAGCGCATCGCCGAGGAGACGCGCAAGCCGGCGGTGCTTCCGCCACGACGTCAGTGGTCCGAACCGGGCTGGGAGCAGGTGGCGCCGGGCATCGAATGCAAGCTGCTCGCGACCGACACGGAACGGCATCGGGTCAGCATGCTGGTACGCCTCGCGCCCGGTGCGAGCTATCCGCCGCACACCCATGCCGGCGTGGAAGAGCTGCACCTCCTCGACGGCGAGCTGTGGATCGACGAGCGCAAGCTGTTGCCGGGCGACTACAACTACGGCGCCCCCGCCGCGGGCGACGATCGGGTCTGGAGCGAGACCGGCTGCACCTGCGTCCTCATTACCAGCACCAAGGACGTTCTGCGCTGAAGGCTCGGGTGAGGACCGCCTTTCCTCTTGCATACCAATCCAGAATCCCGCGTTTAACGTTTCCAGAGGTATGCAGACCTTGCGTTCCTCCCAAGTCGGACAGCCGATGGACCGCGGTGAAAACCCGACTGGCCGCAAATTCGCGAGCAGTCATAAGCAGTTAACCCTGCTTTGCGGTCCTCGGAGGACCGATCTTGGCCGAGCCTAGTTCAATGAGCTCGAGCCCGAACCTCGACCGCTGTGGAGGGGGCGAGCTGACGAGCGCCTACGCTCTGCAGGTCCTGCCTCCGAGCGAGGTCGCCGCGGCCGAAGCGCATATAGCTGCCTGTCCGGATTGCCAACGCGAGTTGGAGAGCCTCCGTCCGGCGGTCGATCGGTTCGTGTTTTGGCCGACCGATGTGCTGCGTCCGACGACGTCGCTGCGGGCGCGCCTCGCGCAGCGCATCGCCGAGGAAACCGGGGTGCCGCCGGTAGTGCCGGCGGCGCCCCGGTGGTCCGAGCCGGCCTGGGAGCAGGTGGCGCCCGGGATCGAATGCAAGCTGCTCGCCACCGACATCGAACGGCACCGGATCAGCATGCTGGTGCGCCTCGCACCCGACGCCAGCTACCCGCCGCATACCCATGCCGGCGTGGAAGAGCTGCATCTTCTCGATGGGGAGCTGTGGATCGACGAGCGCAAGCTGTTGCCGGGCGACTACAACTACGGCGCGTCAGGCGCGGGCGACGACCGGGTCTGGAGCGAGACCGGCTGCACCTGCGTCCTCATCACCAGCACCAAGGACATTCTGCGATGATCATTGCGATTCTCATCCGTGAGCAAGTCGTTGCGTCGCTGGCGCTTTCCCGGAGCCTCGATGAGCAAGTCTGGAGGCACCTATGAATTTGATGCATCAGGACGAAGCCAGCTTGAGCAGCAGCTTCGTGGCCCTTGCCTGCCTGGACCAGGCGGCGATGGACGCTCTCCCCGGCGCAATCTATCTATGCGCCCCGGACGGCAGGGTGATCCGTTTCAACCGGGCGGCTGCCGAGTTGTGGGGGCGCTCCCCCAAGACAGGAGATCCGCAGGAGCGGTTCTGCGGCAGTTATCGGCTTTTTCGAACCGGCGGCACGCCGCTTCCCCATGATCAGTGCCCTATGGCCACGGCGCTGCGGACCGGTGAGTCCTTCCACAACCTGGAGGTCGTGGCCGAGCAGCCGAGCGGGCAGCGGTTGACGTTGCTCGTCAACATCGCCGCTCTCAAGGACGAAGCGGGCCGCGTCACCGGTGCCATCAATTGCTTCCAGGATATTACCGAGCGCAAGCAGAGCGAGCGTCGCTTCCGCGAGATGATCGATGCTCTGCCGACGGCGATCTACACCACCGACGCCGAGGGTCGAATCACCCATTTCAATCCGGCTGCGGCCGCCTTCGCCGGACGCGTGCCGAAACTAGGCTCGGACGAATGGTGCGTGACGTGGAAGCTCTATTATCCTGACGGCACGCCGATGCCGCACGATCAATGTCCCATGGCCCAAGCCCTGAGGACGGGCCGCCCGATCCTGGGCGCCGAAGCCATCGCCGAGCGGCCAGATGGAACGCGCGTGTGGTTCACGCCCTATCCGACGCCGCTGCGTGACGATGCCGGCCGGATCGTGGGCGCGATCAACATGCTGGTGGACATAACCGAGCGCAAGCGGGCCGAGCAGCATATGTGGCTGCTCAGCCGCGAGCTCGAGCATCGCGTGAAGAATATCCTCACCACGGCAATCGCCCTCGCGCGACTGACCAAGGCTGACACGATCAAGGATTTCGCTCAGGCCCTCATCGGTCGCCTGCAGACGCTGGCGTCCGCGCAATCGCTGCTGGCTGCGAGCCGATGGCAGGGCGCCAGCCTGCAACGGCTGATCGAGGAGGAGCTAGCGGCGTTCACCAATGTTGGAGATCGCGTTGCAGTTTCGGGACCGGCGTTGGAACTGGCGCCGGACGCGGCCCAGACGGTCGCGATGATCGTGCATGAATTGACGACCAACGCGACAAAATATGGAGCGCTCTCGAGGCCAGCCGGCAAGATCGCAGTGGAATGGAACCTTGATCGAGAGCGCTTGCGCCTGCATTGGCGTGAAATGGGTGGGCCGGCCGTGAAGCCTCCTGCGAACCTGGGTTTTGGAAGCCAGCTGATCGAGACGACATTGCCCGCCCTGAACGGCGAAATTCATTATGACTGGAACGCGGAGGGTCTGGCTTGCACCGTTCGCATTCCGGTGGACAGGCTGCGATGAGAGGCGCTCCAGAGTGCGATCTCCCGAACCAAGCAGGGGAGTCAGCAACATGACGTTCGAACCGTCGATATCTTCGGTAGAAGATGCTGATAATATAAGTGCAGCAGAGAGGAGCTACCGCTGCTATTTCATCGACCACAACGATCGTATCCAATCCTACGAGCAGATCGAATGCGGGGATGACTCCCAAGCCGCCCTTAAGGCTCAAGCGCTGCTGGCTGTGTCGCATTTCCCCGCAGCCGAACTCTGGTCTGGCAAGCGGATCGTGGGAAGGTGGAGCAACAAGACGAAGGGGCGCTAGGCGATGTCTGATCGCACCAATCAGGCAGGAACCGACCAAGGGCTTGGGTCGGTAAGCACAATCGGCGAATGCGAAGAACTCCTCGTCACGGCATGGTCTTGCCTCAGTCAGTCGCACAAGATTGAAGACCCCGTTCTGCGGCAATCCGTCGTCGACCTTGCGTACCGCTGCCAGCTGCTTGCGCAGGCAGCCATCCTGGCGCAACTGCGTGAACGGGGCATACAACCGAGTAACACCGAGCCATCCCGCTGATAGCGGCCGCGATGCGGCGCATCGACTGAGGCCGCCTTCAGCGCGCGGCGGTGATCTTGGCTTCGGGCTGGTCGAGCCTTTCCCTGGCCAGCCCCTTGTTCGCCGGCCCGTTGACGACCTCGCCCAGCGCGTGGAAGCGCGAGCCGTGGCATGGACAGTCCCAGGTCTTCTCGCCGCTGTTCCAATGCACGATGCAGCCGAGGTGCGGGCAGGTGGCGGAGAGCGTGTGGAGCTGACCCGCCGGGTCGCGGTACAGCGCCAGCTTCTTCAGGCCCTGCCGCATGACCGCGCCTTCGCCGGGGCGGATGTCGGAGACCTGGTCGACCTCGCTGCCGGTCGCATGATCGGCGTAGTGGCCGGCGACCTTCAGGTTCTCGCGCGCGAACGTGCCGGCTGCCTGAAGCGTCTTACGCGCCGGATCGTAGAGGGCCGCCCACGGATTCAGGCGCCCCTCGATCAGATCGGGGATCAGCAGGCCGGCGATGGTGCCATGGGTCATGCCGTTGCCGCTGTCGCCGGTCGCGATCATCAGGTTGTCGCCGCTGCCGGGATTGACGCCGATGAAGCCAAGCGCGTCGACCGGCTCCATGATCTGGCCGGACCAGCGATAGGGGAAATCGCGCACCATCGGAAAGCGCGCGCGGGTCCACTCCATCAGGCGCTCGTGGCGCAGGTCCGTGTCGTCGGGCTCGCCGGTGCGATGATCCTCGCCGCCGACGATCAGGTAATCGAAGCCGGCACCGCCGCGCTGCACGCGGACATAGTGATAGGGATCGAGCGTGTCCCATAGCAGCACATGCGGCACACTTTCCTCCGGGATGCGGCCCGCGACGACGTAGGTGCGATAGGCGGCCTGCTTGGTGTGCATGGTGACGCGATCGATCACCGGCGTGTTGGTTGCGATCACGACCGCGTCGGCGGTCACCACCGGGCCGTCCGCGGTCGCCACCCGCGCTGGACGACCCGGCTCGACGCCGGCGACGTGGGTCGCATCGTGAATCCAGGCGCCGTTCCGGGTGGCCGCCAGCGCAAGGTCGCGCAGATAGGACAGGATGTGGAACTGGCCCTGGCGCGGGAACCGAAGGCCTCGTCCGAAATCGTGGCACTCGATCGGCACCCGTTCGACCAGTTCCGCCGCCGCGATGCCGGCGCGGCGCACGGCATCGAGCTCGTTGATCAAGAGATCGGGATCCCCCTCCGGCTGGAACAGATAGCCGTCGAGGCGCTCGAAATCGCAGTCGATGCGTTCCGCCGCGACAATGCGCTCGATCTCGTCGACCGCCGCAGCATGGCTTTCCGCCGCAAGACGCGCGCCTTCCTGGCCGTGCAGGCGCTCCAGCTCGACGTAGCGGTCATCGAGCGCGCTGCACAGATGCGCAGTGGTGCGGCAGCTTTCGCCGCCGGCGACCGGGCCATCGTCCAGCACGACGATTTTCCGCCCCGGCCGCGCCATGCGGTAGGCGATGGTCAGGCCGGCGATGCCGGCGCCGACAATGCACATGTCGGCACGGACGTCCCCGGCCAGCGCGCCGCGCGCCGGTATCTTGGCGGCTGACATCCAGATCGATCGGCTGGCGCCGTTGTCGGTGGCAAATTCGTCCTGGCGTTGCGTCGGCTCTGGCATGGCGGCGGTCCTGAAAGGCGACAAGGGCCTATCAAGAACAGGCCGGAACCCCGGGCCGTTCCGCGCGCGGCAAGCCCCGCCGGCGCGAACCGGCGGGGCCTCGTGCGATCGCCTGATGGCTATTTCACCTTGAAGGAATTGTTGCCGTCGTCACTTTCGGGCACCCGGTTCGGGTCGTCGACGCGGACATAGAGCTGCGTGGCGCCCTCGATGGTGCCGCCGAGCTCGGCCAGCACGACCTGGGACTGGCCGGGCTGGATCGCCGGCACCAGCGTTCCGCGGCCGGTTGCCTGGTTGCCGGTCCAGCGGATCGCCCGGAGATTGGTCGGCGTGGAGGCGGCCTTGCCCTTGTTCGTCACCTTCACGAACAGCTTGGTGGGAACGGCCGGGCTCGGCTGCACTTCCTCGATCACGAGATCGGCCAAGCCGATGGTCAATCCGCCCATGATCACCGGCTTGACGACGTCCTTCGGCGCCGCGAGTTCGCCGTTGCCCGCCACCTTGAACGTGCACTTCACCGAATAGTCGGCAATGTTGGACAGCTTCTTGTGCGGCGAGAGCACCTCGACGCGGAAGTAGCCTTGCGTCAGGTTCGGGTCGCTCGGGGCCGCAAGGCCGAGTTCGCCGCTCTTGGGCTGCGCGGCCTTGAAGCCGAGGCCCTTGGGCGCGTTCTTGCCGTCGATCTCGATGACGTGGTCCAGGAACTTCACGTCGGACTTGTCGAACTTGACCTGGAAGGTCTGCGAGTGGTTGCCGAGCTGGTCGACGAAGCGGTACTTCACCGTGCCCTTGCCGGTCGCCTCGATGGTTGGATTGAGATGCAGCTTGGCCGGGCACTTGCCGGTGTACGGCTTGGGCGACATGGCGAGCGCCGCCTGGTTCACCTGGAACGGCATCGCGATATCGTTGCTGCCGGTCGGGATCGGCGTGGGGTCGGTCGGCGCCTGTACATCGCTCACCATGCCAGCCTTCTTGCAGATGACGTTGATGTTGGTCCAGTACGGCTGCGTCTGCATCCAGTAGGTGCCCATCGTGTTGGCTTCGATGAGGTCGTAGTAGTCGTTCTTGTGGGCCACGCGCGCCGAATAACGGAACTCGGTCGGCAGGATGGTGCTGCGGTCCTGGCCGAAGATCTCCGCGTGCTTCATGCCTTGCTGCGCCAGCTCCTTGCGCAGGTTGCGGCAGGCATTCCGGGCCCGCATGCCGATGCTGTTGCTGGCGGTCACCTTCGCGCTCCACCAGCTGTCCTTGTCGAAATGCTTGGTGTCGCCATGCTCGACACGCGTGGCATAGTTCGCGGGATCAAAAGCGTATAGCAGGCCGCCGCTCTGGATCGGTGCCACGCTGATGGTGATGTACGAGTCCTTGATCCGCCACTTGGTCTTGCTGACCTCCGCCTCGAGATGGAAGGGCAGGAACAACGTCGTGGGCTGGGCGGATGCCCAGTCTCCGTCGTCGGGGATCACGGCGATGGTGTGGTAGGTGCCGAGCGCGGCCGCCTGCTCATTCTCGGCGATCGAGATCTTCAGCTTCTTGAAGGCCTCCGAAGAGGGATTGTAGTTGTCCGCCGTGCCGGCGGTGGCGCTGCACACGGTCAGAAGCGCGCTCGCCGCGGCGCTCAGCAAGAGACGACCCTTGTTCATGACCTTTCTCCTCGCGAATGCGCCGGGCACCCGGAGCGGATGGCGGCTATCCGAAGCTCGGTCGAGCGCGGCGGGGGAAGGGTTTGGGGGCAATCACGCGGATGTCAGGCAATCTGCAGGAAACGTGATCTGCCTCACATTTCGAGGCCCGCGACGAACCTGTCAGACGCCACTTCGCCCGCTTCCTTGCGAGGCCTCTTTGGGTCAGATAACTCATTGATATTGCAGATCGTTTTTGCGGGTGCGAAAGGTTGTTTCAGCAGATCGAATCTGCTATCAACCGAGGGCCGGACTTAAGGGCGATTCCTGCCCCTTCGCCAGCCCCAAAAATCGAGCTCAAATTCAGTGAACGACACACCAAACACGCCCAGATTCGACATCGCGCCGGTCCCGATCGAAGAGGAGATGCGGCGCTCCTATCTCGACTACGCGATGAGCGTGATCGTCAGCCGCGCGCTGCCGGATGTGCGCGACGGCCTGAAGCCGGTCCATCGCCGCATCCTCTATGGCATGTTCGAAGGCGGCTTCGGCTCGGCCGGCCAGACCAAGAAGTCCGCGCGCGCGGTGGGCGAGATCATGGGCAACTACCATCCGCACGGTGACCAGTCGATCTACGACGCGCTGGTGCGCATGGCGCAGGATTTCTCCATGCGCGTCACGCTGGCGGACGGGCAGGGCAATTTCGGCTCGATGGATGGCGATCCGCCGGCGGCGATGCGCTACACCGAGGTGAAGCTGACCAAGGCGGCGGAAGCGCTGCTCGACGATCTCGAGAACGAGACGGTCGATTTCCAGCCCAACTACGACGACAAGTCGAAGGAGCCGACGGTCCTTCCGGCGCGCTGGCCGAACCTGCTGGTCAACGGCGCGGGTGGCATTGCGGTCGGCATGGCGACCAACATCCCGACCCACAACCTGTTGGAAGTGATCGACGCCTGCATCGCCTATCTCGAGAATCCAGAGATCACCATCGACCAGTTGATCGAGATTCTGCCGGGGCCGGACTTCCCGACCGGCGGCATCATCATGGGTCGCAACGGTATCCGCGAGGCCTATCACACCGGCCGCGGCTCGATCATCATGCGCGGCCGCACCCACATCGAGGACATGCGCGACCGAGAAGCCATCGTCATCACCGAGGTGCCGTACCAGCAGAACAAGTCGAAGCTGGTGGCGCGCATCGGCGAAGTGGTGAAGGAGAAGCTGATCGACGGAATCTCGCAGGTTCGCGACGAGAGCAATCGCGAAGGCGTGCGCGTCGTGATCGAGCTGAAGCGCGAAGCCATGTCGGACGTCGTGCTCAATCAGCTGTTCCAGTTCACCCCGCTGCAGACCAGTTTCGGCGTCAACGCGCTGGCGCTTATCCGCGGCCGGCCGGAGCTGATGAACCTGAAGCAGATCATCGCCGCGTTCATCGAGTTCCGTGAAGAGGTCATCACCCGCCGCTCCGCCTACCTGCTGCGCAAGACGCGCGAGCAGGCGCACAACTTGATGGGCCTGGCGGTCGCCGTCGCCAATCTCGATGCGATCATCGAGCTGATCCGGCGCGCGCCCGACCCGCAGACCGCGAAGGAGCAGCTGCTGGCGCGGACCTGGCCGGCGGACTCGGTGATCGAGTTGATCAAGCTGATCGACGATCCGGCGAACCTGGAAGAGGTGGCGCGGGCCTACCAGCTGTCCGAGGCGCAGGCCAAGGCCATCCTTGATCTGCGCCTGCAGCGCCTGACCGGGCTGGAGCGCGACAAGATCGCCGGCGAGCTGCGCGAGATGGCGGTGAAGATCACCTACAACCTCGAAATCCTCGACAGCCGCCCGAAGCGGCTCGATCTGCTGCGCAGTGAGCTGGTCGAGATGAAGGAGAGGTTCGGCACTCCGCGCATGACCGAGATCCAGGACCTGGAGTTCGAGGCCGACATCGAGGCGCTGATCCAGCGCGAGGGCATGGTGGTCACGGTCACCCACGGCGGCTACATCAAGCGCGTGCCGCTCTCGACCTACCGCGCCCAGCGACGCGGCGGGCGCGGCCGCACCGGCATGGCGACGCGCGACGAGGATTTCGTCAGCCAGGTGTTCGTCGCCGACACCCTGACGCCG
>DATFDU010000028.1:0-4860 GCA_035251915.1 Dongiaceae bacterium
CCGACCGCGATGTCCGTGAGTTCCGGCTCGGGGACGAAAAAGCGCAGCTTCAGCCTGTCGGGCGTCAGCAGGCTGACCACGCCCTGACCGGCGCTCGCGGTTTCTCCGGCACGGAAGAACACGTCCTCGATGCGTCCCGCCGCCGTTGCCTTCTCCTGGCGGCGTGACAGCCGCCATTCGGCGTCGACCAGGGCAGCCTTGCGCGCCGCGACCAGCTTCTCCTGCGCGGCGATCTGGTCGATGCGCGCGGGCAACTTGGCTTCCGCCAGCCGAGCCTCGTACTCTGCGATGTTGCCGCGGTCCTGCAGGATCTCGGCCTTCGCCTCGTCCAGCTCTTCCTCGCCGACGATGCTGCCCTTGACCATCTTCTCGCGGCGCTGCAAGCGCGGCACGGAGAGTGACAGCGACGCGCGCGCCTCGTCCAGCTGCGCCTCGATGATGGCGAGATCTTCCGGCCGCTCGCCCTTCTGCAGGTCGGCGAGGTCGGCTTCGGCTTGCGCCAACTCGGCGGCGGCCTGATCGCGCGCAGCCTGCTCGGCATCGCTCTCCAGCGTGAACAAGGGCTGCCCGGCTTGCACCAGGTCACCGCGCTCGACCTCGAGCGCGACGATGCGCCCGGCCTCGAGCGGCGCCACATAGGTGTATTCGGCCTCGATGTAGCCAAGCCAGGAATCCTCGCCGGGCCGTTCACATCCGGTGAGCGCGGCCAGCACAATGAGAAGGAGCGCGGGTCTGACACTGGTCATGATGACCTCCTTTTCCGGCGCGTGGCACTGCCGCTCGTCGGCGCGGCCAGGCCGTGCAGAAGAATGTCGCGATGCTGCCGGATCAGCGCATCGGGATCGAAACGCTTCGAATCGTAGCGCGCGAAGGTGTGCCGCCAGATCACCGACAACAGCAGCGGCGCGATGATGCTTTTGGCGGCGAGCTCCGGATTGACCTTGCGGAACTCCCCGCGCTCGACCCCGCGGCTGACCAGGCCGGCGAGTTGCTGCAGGCCCGGACCGATCACTTCGGCGAGATAGAACACCGCCAACTCGGGGAAGCTGCCCGACTCGCTGATGACCAGCTTCGGGATCGCCGAGCGCCGCGGATCGTTCGCGATCGCGATCATCTGTTCCAGGAACATGTCGAGCGCTGCGACGGCGTTGCCGCTGGCGCGCGCGCGGTCGCCGACATCGCGGATGGTGGTGACCAGGGTCTGCCGGATCACTTCCTTGAACAGCTCCGCCTTGTTGTCGAAATAGCGATAGAGCAGGCCTTTCGAGATGCCGGCGGCGACCGCGACGTCATCCAGCCTGGTCGCCGCGAAGCCCTTCTCCACGAACACGCTGAGCGCGGCATCGAGGATCTCGCGCGGCCGGTCGGCGGCGCGCCGGCGCCAGCGCGGCGCGGCGGCGTCCTCAGGGTCGGGTTGGGGTCTCTTGTTGATTCGGGCCATGCGCCGGAGCTTCCGCGCGCCCGCACTGGGAGTCAATAAATAACTGACCGGTCAGTTAATTACTGCGCGCATTCCAGCATTGCATGGGCGTCCGGCCTGCAGCCGAACAGCGCGTAAGCGGGCGTTTCGATCAGGCACGATCGGGCTGTGGTGCTGACCTAAATGCCCAGCGAATTCAGCCAGCTAGGAATCCCGCTTGCAGGCATCGCGGGACCCTGAAATCATGCCTCCGTCAGGAAGAAAATGGCCGCGGTACGCCGGCGTCCATAGCATCCCGGTCCCGTGGCCTTGGCAAGTCCAGGGAGGGACAGAATCATGGCTGGCAGAGCACCATCGGCGCCTCGCTGCGCCGCTATCGTCGGACCTTATTCCAGCGGCAAGACGTCGCTGCTCGAAAGCCTGCTCCATGTCATGGGTGCGCTCCCCAAGAAAGGCAATGCCAAGGACAAGACCCTGCTGGGCGACAGCTCGGTCGAAGCGCGGGCACGCGGCCTGTCGGTCGAAGTGACTGCCGCGCAAGGTGAATTCCTGGGCGAGCGCTGGACGTTCCTGGATTGTCCCGGCGCGGTCGAACTGTCGCAGGACACGCGCAACGCTGTGCTGGTGGCAGACGTGGCGATCGTGGTGGCGGAATCGCAGACCGAGAAGGCCCTGACGCTGGCGCCGATCTTCAAGTTCCTCGACGACAACAAGATTCCGCACATTCTTTTCGTCAATAAGATGGACGCTTCCGAGCTGCGCGTGCGCGACGTGATGGAGTCGCTGCAAGCGGTTTCCTCGCGCCCACTGGTGCTGCGGCAAGTGCCGATCCGCGAAGAGGGCAAGAACGGCGACATGGTTGCCGGCTATGTCGATCTGGTCAGCGAGCGTGCCTATCGCTATCACCCCGGCCAGCCGTCCGATCTGGTCAAGCTGCCGGAGGATATGCTGCCGCGCGAACAGGAAGCGCGCGAACAGATGCTGGAGCATCTAGCGGATTTCGACGACCAGCTGCTCGAGCAATTGCTGAGCGATGCGGTGCCGAGCAAGGAGGCGATCTACCAGCAGCTCAGCAAGGACCTGGCGCAGGACCTGATCGTGCCGGTGCTGATGGGCGCCGCGGAGCAGGACTACGGCGTGCGCCGGCTGCTGAAGGCGCTGCGCCACGACGTGCCAAGCCCCGAGGCGACGCGCGACCGGCTCGGTCTCGCTGGCGAGGCCACCGCCGCCGTCGTGTTCAAGACCTATCATCAGCCGCACAGCGGCAAGATCGCGTTGGCCCGCCTGCTGTCAGGCCAGATCGCCGACGGCCAGACTCTCTCCGACCAGCGTATCGGCGCGCTGCTGAGGCCGAAGGGCAATGGCTTCGACAAGATCGCGAAGGCAGCGGCGGGCGAGGTCGTCGGGCTTGGTCGCATGGATGCCCTCAAGACCGGCGACACCCTGACGCAGAGCGGCAAGGTGCCCGAGGGGTTCAAATGGCCCGAACCGCTGACGCCGCTCTATGCGCTGGCGGTCGATGCCGAGAATCGCAATGACGAGGTCAAGCTGACGGCGGCGCTGGCCAAGCTGTCGGAGGAGGATCCGTCGCTGCGCTATGGCCACAATCCCGACACGCATGAATTGCTGCTGCACGGCCAGGGCGACATCCATCTGCAGATCGCGCTGGAGCGGCTGAAGCTGCGTTACAACCTGCCGGTCAAGGCCCGCCGGCCGCAGGTCAGCTACAAGGAGACGATCCGCGCCCAAGTGAAGCAGCATGCGCGTTTCAAGCGCCAGTCCGGCGGCCACGGCCAGTTTGGCGACGTGCATGTCGAAGTATGGCCGCAGAACCGCGGCCAGGGATTCGAGTTCCACGATCGCGTGGTTGGCGGTGCGGTGCCGCGGCAATTCATCGGCTCGGTGGAAGAGGGGGTCCGCGAGTACCTCGCGCGCGGACCGCTGGGATTCCCGGTGGTCGATGTCGCGGTCGCGCTGTATGACGGCCAGTATCACTCGGTCGACAGCTCCGACGCCGCTTTCAAGACGGCCGCCCGCATGGCGATGCAGGAGGCGATGCCGAAATGCCATCCGATCCTGCTGGAACCGATCTTCGCGGTCGACATTTCCGCTCCGGCGAGCCTGACGTCGCGCATTCACTCGCTGGTCACCGGCCGGCGCGGCCAGATCCTGCAGATCGCCAACAAGCAGGACTGGGACGGCTGGGAAGTGGTGGAGTGCCTGATGCCGCAATCGGAGCTGCAGGATCTGGTGATCGAATTGCGTTCCCTGACCTATGGCGTCGGCAATTTCGCCTATCGGTTCGACCATCTGCAGGAACTGACCGGGCGGCTGGCCGACAAGGTGATCGAACAACGTCAGGCGGTTGGAGCCAGATGAAGCGTGATCCATCCCAACGCGCGTTGATCGCATCCGTCGGATGCGGAGCTGCAAAGGATCGTCCGTGACTCCTCGCCGCCGATTCCTGCGATACCGGACGGCGGGGCTGGCCTTGTTGCTCGCCTGCGGGTTTGCCGCTGCCGAGATCGTCGCCAGCATCGTCACCGCCGCCGCCGCCTTTGCCGAGAGCAAAGGGAATGGCGGTGGCGGTGGCAATGGCGGCGGCAACGGAGGCGGCAACGGAGGCGGCAACGGAGGCGGCAACGGAGGCGGTAACGGCGGCGGCAATGGCGGTGGGAACGGTGGAGGAAACAGCGGGGGCAATGGCGGCGGGAACAGCGGGGGTAATGGCGGTGGGAACGGCGGCGGCAATGGCGGAGGAAATAGCGGCGGGAACGGTGGTGGCAACAGCGGTGGGAATGGCAGCGGGCAAGGCAGCGGCGGTGGACAGGGCGATGCCGGTGCTGGGACGTCCGCTGCAACATCGGGCCGCGCGCCGGAAGCTAGGCCGGTCGAGACCGAGATCGAGGATCCCAATTCCGCACTGAGCCTGCGCGAAACCGGAAAGATCAGGCCGCTGGGGGACCTTTATACTGTCGCCGAGAAGGAATTGGATGGCGAGGTCATCGACGCCAGGCTGGTCAGCACGGTGCGCGAGGGCTGGACCTACGATCTGCGGGTCGTCACCCGCGACGGCTTGGTTCGCCAGGCACGCTACGACGCCGCCACCCTGGCGCTGCGCTCGCTCGACGGGCAACCGGTCGAATAGGCCGGCCACGCGAATTTTCCGAAAAGTCTATCTATTTCTGACATTTAGCTGACAATTTACCGGCAAAATGGCGGATCGACTCCACGTGGTGGTAGGTTCGGCGGCCGGATTCATAGAGGGTTCAGCTTCATGTCCGTAAAAAGAACGGACCCAGAAGGATAGGTCCGTGACCACACGCATCGATCACGATCGCAAGCGATCCCCAAGGCTGGCGCTCATCGCGCTGATGGCCGTGAGCCTGCTTGCGACCGAAGCCTTCCTGGTCGCCTGGAGTGAGCCTGCCTTTGCCAAG
>DATFDU010000029.1:0-33225 GCA_035251915.1 Dongiaceae bacterium
GGCGGCGGTGGCGGCAATGGCGGTGGTGGGAACGGCGGCGGCAACGGCGGTGGCGGGGGCGGCGGTGGGAATGGCGGCGGCAACAGTGGCGCCGGCAACTCCAATGCCGGTGGCAACGGCAAGTCGAACGCCGGCGGCAACGGCAAGGGCGCCAATGCCGCCAACAGCGGCAACACGCCGGAAACCCAGGTCGAGGACACCAATTCGGTGCTCGGCCTGCGCGAAGCCGGCCTGATCCGCCCGCTCGAGGACGTCTACAAGACGGCCGAGGAACAGCTCGATGGCCGGGTGCTCGATGCCAAGCTGGTCGGCAACGTGAACCAGGGCTGGGATTATGATCTGCGCGTCGTGACTGAGGATGGTGTTGTCCACCAAGCGCGCTATGATGCGGCGACCCTCGCATTGCGAACGTTGGACGGTCAGCCGGTCGAGTAGCACAAAATGCGCGTATTGGTGATCGAGGACGATCCCAACCTAAGTCGTCAGCTGGCAAGCGCGCTCGATAGCGCGGGTTACGTCGTCGAATCCGCGATGGACGGCGAGCAGGGTCACTATCTCGGCGACACCTCCGATTTCGATGCGGTTGTTCTGGACCTCGGCCTGCCGGGGATCAGCGGCATCGAGGTGCTGCGCAAGTGGCGCGAAGCCGGCCGGAGCATGCCGGTGCTGATCCTGACCGCGCGTGACCTGTGGTCCGACAAGGTCGCCGGGATCGACGCCGGCGCCGACGACTACCTGGCGAAGCCGTTCCACATGGCGGAGCTGCTGGCGCGCGTCCGGGCCCTCATCCGCCGCAGCGCCGGCCGCGCCGATCCTGTGCTGGTGAGCGGTGCGATCAAGTTCGACACCCGGTCCGGGACCGTGACGCGCGATGGCGTGCCCGTCGTCCTGACCACGTTCGAGCAGCGCCTGCTGCAGTTCCTGATGCACCGCACCGGCCAGATCGTCGGCCGCAGCGAGATCATCGAGCACATCTACGCGCAGGATTTCGACCGCGATTCCAACACCGTCGAGGTGTTCGTCAGGCGCCTGCGCCTGAAACTCGGCGCCGACTCGATCGAGACGGTGCGCGGTCAGGGCTATCGCATGCCGCAGGGGGACGGTTCACAACCAACCGGCGCCGGGCGCGACACCATCGGGACCGGCTGAGTTGGGGCGTCGCCGCATTCCGCTCCCGGACCGGAAGTCGCTGACCTTCCGGTTGGTCGTGGGGGCATCGCTGCTGTGCGGCGCAACCTTGCTCGCCGCCTATGTCCTCCTCACCACCTTGTTCGATCTGCATCTGCGGCGCGGCGTCGATGCCGACCTGGTCGACCGGCTGGACGATCTGGCCGCGGGCCTCGAGACCACGGCCGATGGCAGCTTCGTGATGGCGCGGGCGCCGGATGTGCCGAAATACGAGCGGCAATTATCCGGCCAGTATTGGCAGGTGGAGGCCAATGGCCAGCCGCCGATCCGCTCGCGCTCGCTGTGGGACGCGCGCCTGCCGGAAGGTGCCCCAAACGCGGACCTTGGGAGCATCAGCCTGCGCGAGATCAAAGGCCCGCGCTCGGAGCGGCTGCGCCTGGGGCAGCGAACGCTGCAGTTCCAGGAGCCGGCCGCGCGCGTGACGTTCTCGGTTGCCGCCGACCTGGCGCCGGCGCTGGCGGCCGCGCGGCAGTTCTCCCGGATCCTCGGGGTCTCGCTGGCGGTGCTCGGCATCGGCCTGGTGTCCGCGCTGGTGCTGCAGGTGCGCGTCGGCTTGCGGCCGCTGGACGAGATCAAGGCCGCGCTGGCCGCGATCCGCGCCGGCACCGTCAAGCGGCTGTCGGACGATGCGCCGACCGAGATCGCGCCGCTGGCGCACGAGCTGAACGCCCTGCTCGATCACCATGGCTCGCTGATCGATCGCGCGCGCGGCCATGCCGGCGATCTGGCCCACGCGCTGAAGACGCCGCTCGCGGTCTTGCGCAACGAGATGGAGAACGAGGCGACCCCGGACCGCCAGCTGTCGCTGGAGCAGATCGACGCCATGACCGATGCGGTGCAGCATCACTTGGCGCGCGCGCAGGCGGTGGGCGGTGCGCGCCTGCTCGGCGTGCGGGCCGACGCCGCGCACGCGATCGAGGCGCTGGCGCGGACCCTGCCGCGCATGAGCGAGAGGGACATCGAGGTCGAGGTCGCGCTGTCGGCCAAGCCGCTGTGGTTCGCGGGCGAGGCGCAGGATCTGAGCGAGCTGCTTGGCAACCTGCTCGACAACGCCTGCAAGTGGGCGGCCGGCAAGGTGCGGATCGCCGCGGCCCGCGCCAATGACCGGCTGAAGGTAGAGATCGGCGACGACGGCCCCGGAATCGCGCCCGACCAGAGGGCAAAGGCGCTGCAGCGCGGCGGCCGGCTCGACGAACGCAAGCCCGGCAGCGGCCTTGGCCTCACCATCGCGCTCGATCTCGCGACCCTCTATGGCGGCTCGTTGACGCTCGGCCAATCCGCCCTCGGCGGGCTGAAGATCGAGCTCGATCTGCCGGCCGCGGATTAGACACGCCGCCGCGCCTCATGCGATCCTGAGGCGAGGAGGTCTCATGTCACCCATTCTTCCGCCCGAGCAGACCGGTGCCGCAGCGTGGTATGGCCCGGACATGGCCGCGCGGGACGAGTGGCTGATGCCGCTGTCGGCCGCGGACATCCGCGAGATCGAGCATGCCATGGAGCCGCTGGTCGTGCGCGACATCGAGATCGCGACGATCTCCGCCGGTGATTTCCCGCTGCCGTCGCTGGGGCCGAAACTGAAGGCGCGGGTGCGCGATGAGGTCTTGAACGGCCGCGGCTTCCTCCTGGCGCGCGGCCTGCCGGTCGAGCGCTGGAGCCTGCGCGAGGCGGCGACCGCCTATTTTGGACTGGGCGCCCATATCGGCAGCGCCCGCTCGCAGAATGCCAAGGGCCACGTGCTGGGCCATGTGCAGGATCTGGGGCTCGATGCTCAGGATCCCAACGTGCGCATCTACCAGACCAACGCGCGTCAGACCTTCCATACCGACTCTTGCGACATCGTTGCCTTGCTGTGCCTGAAGACTGCCCGATCGGGTGGCCACTCCGCGCTGGTGAGCTCGACCACCATCTTCAACGAGATGCGCCGGCGCCGGCCCGACCTGCTGGCGCTGCTGCTCGAGCCGGTCGCCACCGACCGGCGCGGCGAGATGGCGACAGGGCAGAAGCCGTATTTCGAGATTCCGGTGTTCAGCTGGCACGATGGACATCTGACCGCGATCTACCAGCGTCAGTATATCGAGTCGGCGCAGCGCTTCGCCGACGCGCCGCGCCTGACAGCGGCGCATCGCGAGGCGCTCGATCTGTTCGACGCGTTGGCCGACGATCCTGCGCTGAACATGACCATGGAATTCCGGCCGGGCGACGTGCAGTTCGTGCACAACCACACGATCCTGCACGACCGGACCGCGTTCGTGGATTGGCCGGAGCCCGAGCGGCGTCGGCATTTGCTGCGCCTGTGGCTGGCCGCGTCGGACGCGCGGCCGCTGCCTGCGGTCTTCGCCCAGCGATACGGGTCGGTGGCGGTGGGGGATCGCGGCGGCGTCGCGGTCGCCGGCATGCGGCTGCACGCGCCGCTGCAGGCCGAGTGATGTCTACTGCGCCTGGACCTTGACGTAGGAACCCGGCGCGTCCTCGATCGCCTTGAGCTTGCCGGAGCCCGGCTCGCGCGCCGGGACCTTGCCGTCGTCGAATGCCGCGACCCATTGCTGCCATTCCGGCCACCAGGACCCGGGCTTCATGTCGGCGCTCGCCAGCCATTCCTCCGGATTCTTCGGATAGGTCTTGGCCGTGGCATTGGTCCAGTGATTGTACTTGCCGGACGCCGGCGGGTTGACCACGCCCGCGATGTGGCCCGACGCCGCCAGCACGAAGCGCACCGGACCGGAATAGAGCTGGGTCGCGACATAGGTCGCCTTCCACGGCGCGATGTGGTCCTCGCGGGTCGACAGGATGAAGGCGGGCGTCTTCACCTGACGGAGGTCGATGTCGACGCCGTCCAGCTCAATCCCATTCGGTTTGCTCAGCAGGTTATTCTGGTACATGTTGCGCAGGTAGAAGCTGTGCATCGCCGCCGGCATGCGCGTGGAATCCGAGTTCCAGTAGAGCAGATCGAACGGGAACGGCTCCTTGCCCAGCAGGTAGTTGTTGATGACGAACGACCAGATTAGGTCGTTGGCGCGCAGCATGTTGAATGTGTTCGCCATCTCGGCGCCTTCGAGATAGCCGCGCTCGTTCATCTTTTCCTCGAGCGCCGCCAGCTGCTCCTCGTCGATGAAGACGGTGAGCTCGCCCGCTTCCTTGAAATCGACCAGGGTGGTGAGGAAGGTCGCGCTCGCGATGCGCTCGGCCCCGCCCTTGGCGGCGAGGTAGGCCAGCAGAGAGGCCAGCAGCGTGCCGCCCAGGCAATAGCCGATGACGTTGGCGGTCTTCTCGCCGGTCGCCTTTTCCACGGCATCGAGCGCCGCGATCGGCCCTTCGAGCAGATAGTCGGAGAACGACTTGGCGGCGAGCGTCTCGTCGGGGTTGACCCAGGAGATCACGAACACCGAGTGGCCCTGATCCACCGCCCACTTGATGAAGGAGTTCGCCGGCTTGAGATCGAGGATGTAGTATTTGTTGATCCACGGCGGAATGATCAGCAGCGGCCGCTTCGCGACCTCCTTGGTGGTCGGCGTGTATTGCAGGAGCTGAATCAGGTGGTTCTGGTAGACGACCTTGCCCGGCGTGACCGCGATGTTCTTGCCGACCTCGAAGGCCTCGAGATCGGTCATGCGGATCTTGAGCTGGCCCTTGCCGCGCTCCAGATCCTCGAGCAGGTTTTCCAGGCCCTTGACCAGGTTCTCACCGCGGCTGTCGATGGTGGCGCGCAGCACCTCCGGATTCGTCAGGACGAAGTTGCTCGGCGCCATCGCGTCGACGAACTGGCGGGTGTAGAAGTCGATCTTGCGCGATGTCTTGTCGTCCAGCCCTTCGACATTCTGCACGGTCGATTGCAGCCAGCGGGCGGTCAGCAAATAGGATTGCTTGACGAAGTCGAACACCTGGTTGTCCTGCCAGGCGGCATCTTTGAAGCGGCGATCGTCCTTCGCTGGCGCGATGACGGGATCGGCCTCCTGGCCCATCATGCGCTTGGCGGTCGACTGCCACAGGTTCATGTAGTCCTGCCACAGCGACATCTGCGCTTCCATCAGCTTGGCGGGATCGCTCATCAGCCGCGCGGTCATCTCCATGAAGGCGCGGCCAATCGCCATTGGGTCCATGCCGCTGGAGGCGTCCTGGAACTGGTTGCGCTGAACGAAATCCGCGACCAGGCGCTGGGACTGCTCGGCGATCCGGGCCATGGCCTGGGACCAGGCAGCCGGATCCATGTGGCCGTTTCCCCCGCTCTGTTCGCTCATGCGTCCTCTCACGAATTCCAGTGTTTTTTCAACGCTTTGCCGCACCTCAACAGGTGGGTGATTTTGGCAATCGACGCAAGCCGATCTTTGCTATAGTAGCGCACGCTCAGGATTCGGCACTAAGTCGTTGAACGACGGTCGCAAATGGCAAGCGTATCGCGCGCGGCTCCGGTGTCCAGCAGGGAGGTTGCTGACCACATGTTCGTCGTATTCCCGTCACGCGGAGCGCGCGCCGCGGCCTTCGCCGCTGGGCTGCTGCTCGCGGGCTGCTCTTCCGATAGCGATGTGCCCCCGACGACGGTGAGCGCGCCGGATGGCGGCACGCAGCAGAACACCGACACCGGATCGGGCGGCGAGTTTCCGGACATAAACACCACGCCGACCCAGCGGCCGACCTCCACGATCCAGGATCTGGCCCAGGCGCCCACCGGCCTCGCCGCCGCCCAGGGTGGCACGCAGTATGGCGAAGCTCTGGTCGGCGGCCCGACATCAACCGCCGAACCGCCGCCGCCACCCCCGCCGCCGGAGCCGCCGCAGGAAGCGCTGGCGCCGATCCCCGAACCTGGCGTCCAGACAGACACCTCGGACGCCACGCCGCCCGAAACGTATCCGGGCAGCGAGCAGGCCGAAGCGCCGCCGGCTGCGGAGCCAGAACCGGAACCGGCGGTCGAGCCGGAACCGGTCGCGGAGTCGGAACCTGTGGCCGAACCGCAAGGTGAGGGACAGACCATTCAGGGCACCGCAGGTCAGGCGGAGCCCGAAGTGCAGCCGGAGCCCGAACCCGCACCGGTCGCTTCGGCGCCAGAGCCGGTCGAACCGGTCGCGGAACCGTCACCGCCTGCGCCGGTCGCCGCGCCTCAGCCTTCCGCGCCTCCGCCTTCCACCACGTACGGAGCCAACAGTGCGGCCCAGGCGCCCGAGGCGTACGGCGTCAGCACCCCCCAGGCGAATACGACGCCGGCTCAGAACTACAATTCGACACAGGTCGCGGCGGCAGCGCCGGCCCCCATCAACCAGGGTCAGCCCCGTTACGGCGGTGAGCCGGTCGGCATGATCTATTTCCGCGATGGCTCATCCGACCTGTCGGCGGATGATCGCCGCGTGCTCGAGCAGATCGCGGAGATCCAGCGCGCCTATGGCGGTGTTGTCAGCGTCATCGGGCATGCCAGCGTGGGCGGCACCGAGTCGGATCAACAGGCCAATCAGCGCATTTCGGAGGCGCGCGCCAACGCGGTGGCGCAGGAACTGATGCGATACGGCGTGCCGCTGGATGCCATCCGCGCCGGAGCTGCCGGCGATTCGCAGCCGCTTTATTCGGAAGCGGCGACGAACGGCCAGGCAGGCAATCGCCGCGTTGAAGTCTATCTCACCGCTTACTGATCCGGGTCCGACGATGAGAAACACACGAAGGATCGGACGACCGATCCGCGCCAATCATGGCCGCTAGTCCGGCTTCCGCGGGACGCGGCGACAATCGGCCATTGCGCGTCGGCATCGCGGGCCTCGGCACGGTCGGCAGCGGCGTGGTGAAGCTGCTGCAGGACAATGCCGAGATCCTGCGGCTACATTGTCCCCGCCCGATCGAAGTCGTCGCCGTTTCGGCGCGCGACAAGGCCAAGGACCGCGGCATCAACCTGCAAGGCCTGCGCTGGACGGCAGATCCGCTGGCGCTGGCCGACGATCCCAACGTCGACGTGGTCGCGGAGATGATCGGCGGCGCCGACGGCGTCGCGAAGGCGCTGGTCGAAAAGGCGATCGCCAAGGGCAAGCATGTCGTCACCGCCAACAAGGCGCTGCTGGCGCATCATGGCACGGCGCTGGCGCTGGCGGCCGAGCGCGCCGGCGTCGCGCTCGCCTACGAGGCGGCGGTGGCCGGCGGCATCCCGGTCATCAAGGCGATGCGCGAAGGCCTCGCCGCCAACCGGATCGAGCAGGTCTATGGCATCCTCAATGGCACCTGCAACTACATCCTGACCCAGATGCGCGAGACCGGGCGCGAGTTCACCGACGTGCTCGCGGAGGCGCAGAAGCTGGGCTATGCCGAGGCCGATCCCAGCTTCGACGTCGACGGCGTCGATGCCGCGCACAAGCTCTCCATCCTCACCAGCGTGGCGTTCGGCTGCCAGATCGATTTCAGCGGCGTGCGCATCAGCGGCATCCGCAATGTTTCGGCCATGGACATCGCCTATGCCGACGAGCTCGGCTACCGCATCAAGCTGCTCGGCATCGCGCGCCTGACGCCCCACGGCGTCGAGCAGCGCGTGCATGCCTGCATGGTGCCGGTGGCGGCCGTCATCGCAAAGGTCGACGGCGTCTACAATGCGGTCGTCAGCAACGGCAATTTCGTCGGGCAGAATGTCGTGATCGGCCGCGGCGCCGGGCAGGGGCCGACCGCCTCGGCCGTGGTCAGCGACCTCATGGATATCGCGCGCGACCGCATCCTGCCCGCCTTCTCCGCGCCGGCCGAGAGCCTGAAAAAGCTGCCGTCGGCGCCGGCGGGGAGCCACACCGGGCCGTACTACCTCCGCCTGATGGTGGTGGACCGGCCGGGCGTGATCGCCGACATCGCGGCGGCGATGCGGGACGAGACGGTGTCGCTGGAGGCGATGATCCAGCGCGCCCGCGGCGACACCGTGCCGGTCGTGCTGACGACCCATGAAACGACCGAGGCCGCCATCGACCGGGTGGTCCGCCGCCTCGGCAGTATCAATTCCATCTTGGAACCGCCGCACGTCCTGCCCATTGAACTGCTTGCGTGACGGCGTCCGGTGCGGCGCGCCGGATATGAACAGGGAGCACACACATGGATCGAAATCTCGCCTTGGAAGCCGTGCGCGTGACCGAAGCGGCGGCGCTGGCCGCCTCGCGCCTGATGGGGCGCGGCGATGAGAAGGCCGCCGACCAGGCGGCGGTCGACGCCATGCGTTCCGCCCTCAACAGCCTCGCCATCGAAGGCACGGTGGTTATCGGCGAGGGCGAGCGCGACGAGGCGCCGATGCTCTATATCGGCGAGAAGGTCGGGGCAGGCGGGCCGAAGATCGATATTGCCCTCGATCCGCTCGAGGGCACCACCATCACCGCCAAGGGCGGCGCCAATGCGCTGGCCGTCATCGCCATGGCGGAGCAGGGCGGGTTCCTGAACGCGCCCGACACTTATATGGACAAGATCGCGGTCGGCCCCGGCCTGCCCGACAATGTCGTCGACCTCGATGCCGGCCCGGAGGAGAACCTGAAGCAGCTGGCCAAGGCCAAGCGCATGGAAATCGCCGACCTGGTGGCCTGCATCCTCGACCGCCCGCGGCATACCGAGCTGATCTCCCGCGTGCGCGCGGCCGGCGCCCGCATCATGCTGATCTCCGACGGCGACGTCTCCGGCGTCATCTCGACCGCGCGGCCCGGCAGCGGCGTCGACATCTATATTGGGTCGGGTGGCGCGCCCGAGGGCGTGCTGGCGGCCGCGGCACTGCGCTGCATCGGCGGCCAGATGCAGGGCCGCCTGCTATTCCGCAACGACGACGAGAAGGGGCGCGCCCGGCGCCTCGGCATCACCGACCTCAATCGCAAATACTCGATGATCGACCTCGCCAAGGGCGACGTCATGTTCGCAGCCACCGGCGTCACCGACGGCGCGATGCTGAAGGGCGTGCGGCGCGGCGCGAGCACGGCGACCACTCATTCCATGGTCATGCGCTCCAAGTCCGGCACCGTCCGGGTGGTCGAGGCGGAGCATAACTGGAAGATCAAGGCGAGCTTGTAGAATCAGCCGCATGGCGCTCTTCTGGCGCCGATGACGGAAGCCTATCTCGGTGTTGCCAAGTCCCTGTGCGGCCGCTTCTGGCTGGAGCGGCCGGGCGACGAGCGACTCGGCCTCGCCATCGCGCAGCGCTGCCAGGTGCCGGAGATCATCGGCCGCATGCTGGCGGCGCGCGGCCAGTCGCTGGAGGGCGCGCCGGGATTCCTGCAGCCCCGGCTGCGCGACCTGCTGACCGATCCGTCCGAGCTCAAGGACATGGACCAGGCGGCCGAGCGCCTCGCCGACGCCGTCGCGCGCGGCGAGCGCATCGCCGTTTTCGGCGACTACGACGTGGACGGTGCGACTTCGGCCGCCCTGCTGTCGCGCTTCCTGCGCGCGGCCGGCGCCGACGAGCCGCTGCTCTACGTGCCGGATCGCCTGCGCGAGGGCTATGGACCCAACGCAGCCGCCTTCCACGCGCTGAAGGCTGAGGGCGCTACCCTCGTCATCACCGTCGATTGCGGCATCACGTCGTTCGCCGCGCTGGACGAAGCCAAGGGCATCGGGATCGATGTCATCGTGGCGGACCACCACGTCGCCGAGCCGGCGCTGCCGGCGGCGTTCGCGGTGGTCAACCCGAACCGGCTGGACGAGAGTTCCCCGCATCGCACGCTCGCCGCCGTCGGGGTGGTCTTCCTGCTGGTGATCGCGGCCAACCGCGTGCTGCGGCGCCGCGGCCGGTTCGGCGCCGCGCTGCCGGAGCCGGACCTGCTGCAGTGGCTGGATCTGGTGGCGCTGGGAACCGTGTGCGACGTGGTGCCGCTGGTCGGTTTGAACCGCGCGCTGGCGGCGCAGGGACTGAAGGTGATGGCGCGGCGCGGCAATCTCGGGATCAAGAGCCTGTGCGACGTGGCGCGTGTAACCGACCGGGTCGACGCCTATCACGCCGCCTTCCTGCTCGGGCCGCGGGTCAATGCCGGCGGCCGGGTGGGTCGGTCCGACCTCGGCGCGCGGCTGCTGGCGACCGAGGACCCGGTGCTGGCCGGGGACCTTGCGCGCCAGCTCGACGTCTACAACGAGGAGCGGCGCGCACTCGAGACCGAGGTGCAGGAGGCAGCGACGCGCCAGGCCGAAGCGCAGGCGGCGGACAATCCGCATCTGCTATTCCTGGCGGGGCGAGGTTGGCACCCGGGTGTGATCGGGATTGTCGCTGGGCGTCTGAAGGAACGCTATCAGCGCCCGGTGTGCGTGATCGCGCTGGAGAATGGCGTCGGCAAGGCGTCCGGACGGTCGGTCGCAGGGCTGCATCTGGGCCAGGCCATCATCGCGGCGCGCGAGGCGGGGCTGGTGCTGAAAGGCGGCGGCCATGCGATGGCGGCCGGGTTCGAGGCGCTCGAGGAGCGGCTCGGCGCACTGCAGGCTTTCATCGCTGCGCGCTTCAAGGACGATCTCGACGGCACGCCCTTGATGCCGACCTTGCTCGTGGACGGCGCCTTGCAGGCGCGGGCTGCCTCGCCCGACCTGGTCGCGAGCCTCGAGAGCCTCGCGCCGTTTGGCGCCGGCAATGCCGAGCCGCGCTTCGTCTTCCCCGCGCAGCGCGTCGCGATGGCCGACATTGTCGGCACCGACCATGTGCGCTGTGTCCTCAGCGGCCCGGACGGCGGGCGGCTGAAGGCGATTGCATTCCGCGTCGCGTGTGAGGATTTGGGTCGCGCGCTGCTGGCGAGCCGCGGCGCCGCGCTTCATGTCGCAGGGCGCATGAAGCTCGACAGTTGGCAGGGCCGCGATCAGGTGCAAATCCAGATCGAAGATGCAGCATTTGCCGCCGGCTGAGCTGGCCGCTTGAATTTTCGAGCCATATCAATATATTAGTCTCAGTTGATCTGAGCGCACAAAGCGGATAAACAAGCCGCGCCGAAGAGTTCGGCTTGTAGCCTCGTCTGCGTCCCCATCGTCTAGAGGCCCAGGACATCACCCTTTCACGGTGAAGACACGGGTTCGAATCCCGTTGGGGACGCCAACCGCCTCCGCATACTTCCACGGCGCTGCCACAATTCCATGATCGGATGTCACGACGTCACATGGGTGGCGCTCGCGTGTGATCCTCTTGCGCAGGCATTCGGCCTAACCAATTTGGAGAAGAGAGAGCGAACGCATGCGCGGAGCGATGGCGTGTTTCGAGCGAATACAAGCCGTTGCCTCGCGCACACATGTCACGAGCATTGAACGCTGATGCTGAATCGATGGACTTTTTTTCTCTCACGGAGACGTGTCCAGCGTTACACTTCCATTGAGGTCGAGTCGGGTTAGTATTTGTTAACCGTAATTGTGCATACTGACTCGGCCTGGAAGAGCGCACAGTTGACTGATGCTAGACCGTAGTGCGGGTCCCGGAACCCAGGTCACCGGGACGTGTTGTTGGGTCGGAGCGTGTTGCATGTGCCCGGTAGAGACACAGCGAATTGCAAAGACGTTCGAGATCGGCTCGCGTGCGAGCCGGGCTTGCGACGCGTCGACCGATTACGCAGCGGTTCGAGGGTGCTCCAGCGATGTTGGCGTTGTTTCATCGCGACGGCGGACTAGCGACCGCCAGTAGGACCGGACTTCGTCGTTCGGGGGCTGCCGAACGCCTTCCTCGACTGTACTCGAAATTTGTCGCCGCATTTTGCCGCGCGCGGCCATTCGCGCGCGCGCTCTCACGCGCCGCAAACGACCTCAACCTCTTTCAAACGACTCAAGCGAGCGCCGCTGGCCTCGCACTTGCATGCACGTCATCACGCCATCACATCCCAGGTGCGCAATGAACCACCAATCCGACGTCTTCGACCTCTACACCAATCTGTTCGAGAGCCGCAGGCAGACCGAGTTCTCGCTCCGCGAGTACCTGATGCTCTGCCGCGAGGATCCGACCACCTACGCGACCGCCGCCGAGCGCATGGTCGCGGCGATCGGCGAGCCGGTCGTGATCGACACCGCGCAGGATGCCCGCCTCGGCCGCATCTTCATGAACCGGTCGATCAAGCAATACCCGGCGTTCTCCGACTTCTACGGCATGGAAGAGACGATCGAGCGCATCGTCGGCTTCTTCAAGCACGCTGCCCAGGGCCTCGAGGAGCGCAAGCAGATCCTCTACCTGCTCGGCCCCGTCGGCGGCGGCAAGTCCTCGCTCGCCGAGCGCCTGAAGGCGCTGATGGAAAAGCTGCCGATCTACGTGCTCAAGGCCGGCGATCAGATCAGCCCGTGCTTCGAATCGCCGCTCGGCCTGTTCGATCCCGACCGCATGGGCAACGTGCTGCAGGAGAAGTACAACATCCCGCGCCGGTACCTGAGCGGCCTGATGTCGCCCTGGGCGGTGAAGCGCGTCGGCGAGTTCGACGGCGACATCTCCAAGTTCACCGTGGTGAAGCTGTTCCCCTCCAAGCTGAAGCAGATCGGCATCGCCAAGGCGGAGCCGGGGGACGAGAATAACCAGGACGTTTCTTCCCTGGTCGGCAAGGTTGACATCCGCAAGCTGGAATTCTTCAGCCAGAACGATCCTGACGCCTACTCGTACAGCGGCGCCCTCAATCTGACCACCCAGGGCCTGCTCGAGTTCGTCGAGATGTTCAAGGCGCCGATCAAGATGCTGCATCCGCTCCTGACCGCGACCCAGGAGAACAACTATGTCGGCACCGAGAGCGTGGGCGCGATCCCCTATCAGGGCATTGTCCTCGCGCACTCCAACGAAGCGGAATGGCAGAGCTTCAAGAACAACAAGAACAACGAGGCCTTCATCGACCGCATCTGCGTGGTCAAGGTGCCCTATTGCCTGCGCGCCAACGAGGAGGCGCAGATCTACAAGAAGCTGGTGCAGACCAGCGACCTCGCGATGGCGCCGTGCGCGCCCGGCACGATGGAAATGCTCTCGCAGTTCTGCGTCCTGTCGCGCCTCAAGGAGCACGAGAACTCGAACCTGTTCTCCAAGATGCGGGTCTATAACGGCGAGAACCTGAAGGACGTCGATCCGAAGGCCAAGTCGATGCAGGAATACCGCGACGTGGCGGGCGTGGACGAAGGCATGACCGGCGTTTCCACCCGCTTCGCCTTCAAGGTGCTGTCGGAGACCTACAATTTCGACATCGAGGAAGTGGCCGCCGATCCGGTGCACCTGATGTATGTGCTGGAGCAGGCGATCAAGCGCGAGCAATATCCGGACGCGACCGAGAAGCAGTATATCGACTTCATCAAGAGCGAGCTGGCGCAGCGCTACGCCGAGTTCATCGGCAACGAGATCCAGAAGGCCTATCTCGAGAGCTATGGCGACTACGGCCAGAACCTGTTCGACCGCTACGTCGCCTATGCCGACGCCTGGGTCGAGGACCAGGATTTCAAGGATCCCGACACCGGCCAGCTGTTCGACCGCAAGATGCTGGACCAGGAGCTGTCGAAGATCGAGAAGCCGGCCGGCATCGCCAATCCGAAGGACTTCCGGTTCGAGGTGGTCAAATTCGCCCTCCGGGCGCGAGCCGCCAATGCCGGCAAGAATCCCTCCTGGACCAGCTATGAGAAGATCCGCGAGGTGATCGAGAAGCGCATGTTCTCGCAGGTCGAGGACCTGCTGCCGGTGATCAGCTTCTCCAGCAAGGCCGACAAGGATACCGAGAAGAAGCACACCGACTTCGTCGCGCGCATGGTCAGCCGCGGCTACACCGCGCGCCAGACCCGTCGCCTGGTCGAGTGGTACATGCGGGTGAACAAGGCCGGTTAGGGTAGGGTCCGCCGAGGGAGAGCGCATGAACATCGTCGACCGGCGGCTGAACCCGAAAGGCAGAAGTCACACCAACCGGCAGCGCTTCATCCGGATGGTGCGGGAGAACATCAAGGAAGCGGTGGTCCGCTCCATCAAGGAGCGGGCCCTGGGGGATGTCGACACCAAGGAGGTCGTCAACATCCCGCGCAAGCGCATCCAGGAGCCGCGCTTTCACCATTCCAACCAGGGCGGCAATCGCGAGCACGTCCATCCGGGCAACAAGGAGTTCGTCGCCGGCGACCAGCTGCCCAAGCCGGAGGGCGGTGGCGGCGGCGGGCGCAGCCGCGAAGGCAGCCCCGATGGCGAGGGCGAGGACGATTTCCGCTTCACCCTGACCCGCGACGAGTATCTCGACATCCTGTTCGACGAGCTGGAGCTGCCGGACCTCGTCAAGACCTACCTGAAGGAAACCGTCGCCTACCAGACGACGCGCGCCGGGTTCACCTCCAGCGGCTCGCCGCGCAACATCAACCTGGTGCGCACCATGCGGCACAGCCTGGCGCGGCGCATCTCGCTGCACCGGCCGACTCTCGACGAAGCGACCATGATTGCCAAGAGCATCGCCGGGTTGGAAGCGAAGGACCCGCGCACCGAAGCCGAGGAGAAGACGCTCGGCGAGCTGCGCGTCGTGCAGGGCCAGCTCGACCGGCGGATGAAGCGCATCGCCTTCATCGATCCGGTCGACCTGCGCTTCAACCGCTATGAGCCGACGCCGAAGCCGAACGCGCGCGCGGTCATGTTCTGCCTGATGGACGTGTCCGGCTCCATGAGCGAATACATGAAGGACCTCGCCAAGCGGTTCTTCCTGCTGCTGCACCTGTTCCTGTCGCGCAAATACGACCATGTCGACGTGGTCTTCATCCGCCATACCTCGGAAGCGAAGGAGGTGGACGAGGAGACGTTCTTCCGCTCGGCCGAGACCGGCGGCACGGTGGTCTCCAGCGCGCTCGCCGAGATGCAGCGCATCATCGAGGAGCGCTATCCGACCGACGCCTGGAACATCTACGCGGCCCAGGCTTCGGACGGCGACAACTATCCCAGCGACAGCGAGACCTGCACGCGCATCCTGCGCGACGAGCTGCTGCCGCTGTGCCAGTATTTCGCCTACATCGAGGTGGTGGACGAGCGCGAGGCCGGCATGTTCCGTTCCGAGGGCAATGCCAGCCTGCTGTGGCGCGACTACAAGACGGTGGCCGACGTCACGCTCAACTTCGTCATGAAGCGGGTGTTCTCCAAGTCGGACATCTTCCCCGTCTTCCACCAGTTGTTTGCCAAGAACCAGAAGGTTGCGTGATGTCGTCTGACCGCTCCGCCGTCGCGGGCGCGCGCCCGAAAGGCAATCTGCTCTTCGAGACCGGAGAGTGGAACTTCGACACCCTGAAGCGCACCTTTGACGCGATCGAGGATATTGCAATCAACGAGCTCGGCCTCGACCCCTATCCGGTCCAGGTGGAGATGATCAGCTCGGAACAAATGCTGGACGCCTATTCCTCCATCGGCATGCCGGTGTTCTATCACCACTGGTCGTTCGGCAAGCGCTTCACCCGCGACGAGACGATGTATCGCAAGGGCTATTCGGGCCTCGCCTACGAGATCGTCATCAACTCCAACCCCTGCATCTGCTACGTCATGGAGGAGAACACCATGACCATGCAGGCGCTGGTGATGGCCCACGCCGCCTTCGGCCACAACCACTTCTTCAAGAACAACTACCTGTTCAAGGAATGGACCGACGCGGACGGCATTCTTGACTACCTCAATTTCGCCAAGGCCTATGTCGCGCGCTGCGAGGAGCAGCACGGCATCGCCGCGGTCGAGCGCGTGATCGATGCAGCGCACGCGCTGATGGACAACTCGGTCAATCGCTATGGCCGGCGCCCGCGGCCGAGCTTCGCGGCCGAGAAGAAGCGGGCCGAAGAGCGCCTGGAACACCAGCGGACCACCTACAACGATCTGTGGCGGACCCTTCCCAAGAAGCCCAAGAGCGAAAGCACCGTCACGCCGGAGATGGAGCTGGCCCGGCGGCAGCTCGGCCTGCCGGAAGAGAATCTGCTGTATTTCATCGAGAAGTTCTCGCCCCGCCTCAAGGACTGGGAGCGCGAGCTGGTGCGCATCGTGCGCAACATCGCGCAGTATTTCTATCCGCAGAAACAGACCAAGATGATGAACGAGGGCTGCGCGACCTACGTTCACTACCGGATCATGAACCGGCTCTACGACCGCGGCAAGATCAGCGAAGGCTCGATGTTGGAGTTCCTGTCGAGCCAGGCCAACGTGGTGTTCCAGCCGGACTTCGACGACCGGCGCTATTCGGGCCTCAACCCCTATGCCCTCGGCTTCAACATGATGTCCGACATCGAGCGCATCGTGACCGAGCCGACGGCGGAGGATCGCGAATACCTGCCGGAGATCGCAGGCAACGGCGACGTGATGGGCACACTGAAGACCGTGTGGGCCAACTTCCGCGACGATTCCTGCATCGCGCAGTATCTGAGCCCGCACCTGATGCGCAAGATGCGGCTGTTCAAGCTGGCCGACCAGAGCGAGGCGCCGCACTACCTGGTCGATGCGATTCATGACGAGCGCGGCTATGCCCGCGTGCGCCGCTCCCTGGCGCGGCAATACGATCCGGGCGAACGGGATCCCAACATCCAGGTCTCCGACGTTGATCTCAAGGGCAGCCGGCGCCTGGTGCTGACGCACAACCTGCACAACGACATACCGCTGGCGGAGGACAATGCCCGCGCCGTGCTCGGCTATGTCGCCGATCTCTGGGGCTACGACGTGCAGCTGCTCGGCATCGGCGCCAACGACGTCACCAGATACCAGTACGACGCCTCGCCGCGCGGCTGAGCGGCATGACCTCCCATTCCTGGCTGATCGCCGCCGGCGAGCTCACGTCGGAGCGGGTCAAAACGGCATTGCCATCGATGGCGCCATCAACATCGCCGACTCGGACGTCCGGCGGAATAGGCCGAAGTCCGGCTGGTACGAAGCAAGCAACCCGGCGGATGGCTCCGCCGGGCTGCGAGCGCTCTCACTCTAAATAAGATCTAGACCGGCCGGTCGCCCAGGATCGTGGCGCGATGCATGCGGCGGTGCCGCGGCCAGTAGTCCGCCACCGCCATGTGCTGCGTTGTGCGGTTGTCCCAGAACAGGATATCGCCGGCCTGCCAGCGGTGGCGATAGACGAACTGCGGCTTGGCCTGATGGCGGATCAGGAAGTCGAGCAGGGTCCGGCTCTCGTCGGCATGGAGGCCTTCGATCGCGGTGGTGAAGCCTTCGTTCACGAACAGGCTCTTGATGCCCGATTCGGGGTGCGTGCGTACCACCGGATGGCTGACCGGCGGGTTGCTCTTGCGCGCATTGTCCCACTTGACGTTGCCCTGTCCATAGTAGCTGCTGGCGCGGAAGCTCTTCTGAAGATCGTGGGTCGCGCGCAATCCGTCCAGCAGCGCGCGCACCGGCTCCGACAAGGCGGCATAGGCGGCCGCCAGGTCGGCGAACAGGGTATCGCCGCCGGTTTCCGGGATCACCGCGCCGTAGAGGATCGAGCCCAGCGGCGGCGCCTCGATGAAGGTCACGTCGGTGTGCCACTCGTCCTTTTCGGGCGGGCGGCTGCGGTCGTAGTCGAGCACGATGATCTCCTTGAGATCGTCGTCGTGGTTCAGCAGCGGATGGACATGCAGCGGGCCGAACCGCGCGGCGAAGTCGCGCTGCTGCTGCGGCGTGACTTGCTGACCGCGGAACACCAGCAGCTTGTGCTCCACCAGCGCCGCGCGGATCATCGCGATGGTGTGCTCGCTCTGCTCGCGCGACAGATCGATGTTCTCGATCAGCGCGGCAAAGGTCGGATTGAGCGGCGTGACCGCGAGGTTGGGGAAGGCTTGTGGGGCATGCCGCAGGATGATGGTGCTCATGGCGGTCTCCGGCGCGATGGAACGGGCGTATTCGACTCTAGAGCGGCCCGTACCCCTCACAACCGAGGACTTCTCGTGCAGCGCGAGAGGATAGCTCGCGTTGCTAGGCCCGGGCGCGCTGCCGCTCGGCGGCGATGCGCGACGACGGCAGCAAATGCTCGGCCAGCGTCTCGCAGGCGACGCGGATGTCCGGAACGGCGGTGATCTCCCAGAAGGTGCCGCGGGTGATCGGCCCGATCGCGAACAGATCCTTGGCCGGCTTGCCCTTGGCGTCGATCAGCGCGCCGGTCGGCGTGACGTCGAGTCCGAGGCCGAGCGCATCCGGTTTCGCCGCGCCGGCCGCGATCAAGTCGCGCAGCAACGGCAGCTCGAGCTTGGCGAGATCCGGCGTCAGGGCGGTGCAGTCCAGCACGCGGTGCGCGTTGAACGTGAGGCGCCCATCCTTGCCGCGCGGCCGGATCGCGACCGAGATGCGATCGCCGGTCGGCGTCATCGAATCGATCCGGCCCGCGATCACCATCAGCTGCCGGCGCTGGATCGTTTCCAGGATGCGGGCCATGACGCGGGTCGCGCTGCGGTGGCGATGCACATCCCACCACGGGCGCAAGTGGCGCAGGAAGCGCGCGCGCTCTTCCGCCGGCATCTCCTGCCACAGGCGCTGAGTGTGGGAACGCAAGCCGTCGATCACGATGCGCCAGTCATGACCTTGCGCGGCCGCCTCGCGTGTTTCCGCGCGGATATGGCGCAGCAGCTGCAGAACATTGTGGCCTTGCGGCGGCGCGTCGAACTGCCAGGGCCGCGGCAGGTCATCCACGCCGGCGCTGAGATGCAGTCGCGGCAGCAGGCCGCGGCGCGACACGGCCACGATCCGCCCCTTGTGGCCACGGTCCAGCAGCGAGATGACGGCGTCGACCATGGTGAGGCCGGTACCGAGCACGACTACGTCGGACTGCGGGTCGAGGTTGCTCAGCGCCTTCTCGTCCCACGGGTTGCCGATGATCGCGCCCTTGTTCTTGGACGGCAGCAGGTTGCCGGTCGCCAGCACGCAACGATCGACCGGCAGCTTGCGCCCCACGCCGAGCTCCACCGACAGCGGCTTGCTGCGGCCCTTCGCCGGTTCGCGGTGCACGCGTACGGCTTCGTCGGTTACGAGATAGAGATTGCCGCCATGGCCGCGGCGCCAGATCTCCTCGCCCAGCTGCTGCTGAATGTAGGAGCCATAGAGCCCGCGCGGCACGAAGGTCGTGACGGTAGGATATTCGTTGAGCAAGGCCTGGGTCGCCTTCGGCAGGCGGCGCAGCCATTGCACGAAGTGATCGGGCTGGTCCGCATAAGCGCTCATGTTGCCGGCACGGACATTCAGCAGGTGGTTGGGATTGCCGGTGGAATAGGCGAGACCCCGGCCGAACTGCGCGTTGCGCTCGATCAGGTGGATGCGATCCCCGGGCTGGCAGCGCTGCAGCAGATGCAGCGCAAGGAGCGATCCAGTGAAGCCCGCGCCGATGATCGCGATGTCCTGCGGGCGTTTGTGCCTGGCATCCGCTGTCGTCGTCATGGCCGTCCCCATCTATGAAATTTCTTGCCTGAAAAGAGAGCGAGCGCGCTGGTCTTCAGTCTCGCGCGCTCGCGTCGGCTAGCTTCTCCCGTTCGAGAGACCTGGTGCGCGGTCTCAGTTGCCCGGCTTGTAGATCTGGTCGAACACGCCGCCATCGTTGAAATGGCGTTCCTGCGCCGCCTTCCACCCGCCGAAATCGGCGATGGTGAGGAGGTCGAGCTTCGGGAAGTCCTTCTCATGTGCGTCCGCGACCTTCGGATCGGTCGGACGATAGAAGTTCTGCGCCGCCAGCTCCTGGGCCTCAGGCGAATAGAGATACTTCAGGTACGCTTCGGCCTGCTTGCGGGTGCCCTTTTCATCGACGGTCTTGTCAACCACCGCGACCGGCGGTTCGGCCAGGATCGACAGGCTGGGGACCACCAGCTCCACGGTGTCGGGGCCCAGCTCCTTGATGGCGAGGAAGGCCTCGTTCTCCCACGCCAGCAGTACATCGCCGATGCCGCGCTGGACGAAGGTGGTGGTGCTGCCGCGCGCGCCGGTATCGAGCACCGGCACATGCTTGAACAGCTGCGCCACGAACTCCTGCGCCTTGGCTTCGTCGCCGCCGGACTGCTTCAGGGCATAGCCCCAGGCCGCCAAATAATTCCAGCGTGCGCCGCCGGAGGTCTTCGGGTTCGGCGTGATGACCTCGACGCCGTCCTTCACCAGATCGGCCCAGTCGCGGATGCCCTTCGGATTGCCCTTGCGCACCAGGAACACGATGGTCGAGGTGTAGGGCGAGGAATTGTGCGGCAGGCGCTTCTGCCAATCGGGCGCAATCAGGCCACCGACCCTGCCGATCTGGTCGATGTCGTAGGCGAGGGCGAGGGTCACGACATCCGCTTCCAGGCCGTCGATCACCGCGCGCGCCTGCTTGCCCGAGCCGCCGTGGGACGCCTCGATCGTCAGCTCCTCGCCGGTCTCGTTCTTCCAGTGGGCGGCGAAGGCTTCGTTATAGGCCTGGTAGAACTCACGGGTCGGATCGTACGAGACATTGAGAAGGGTGGCTTCGGCCAGCGCCGCACTGCTCGGCAACCCGACGGCGAGCGCCAGCGCGACGACGGTTCGCACGAAGTTTCTTCCAGATTTCAGCATGTTAGCCTCCAATTTCCGTTCGCGGCGGAGGCCCTCCGCAGCGGCCTTGACAGGCCTGGAAACTTTATCTCTACTAATTCAATAGACAAACTAGAAGAATTTGCGACGAGAGAGAGTTTTTCTTATGGCGAAACGGATCCGTCGCTTGCCTTCCTTGAACGCCCTGCGTGCCTTCTGGGCCGCGGCGCGCCACCGCAGCTTTGCCGCGGCGGCGGAAGAACTTCATGTCACGGCCTCTGCTGTCAGCCTGCAGATCCGCCAGCTGGAGGACGAGCTGGATTTCAAGCTGTTCGAGCGCACGCCGAAGGGTCTGGTGCTGACACCGCAGGGCGCGCGCCTGCTCCCGGGCATCAACCAGGCGTTCGAGCACCTGAAGGGCACGATCGCCTCGATCGACGACAACGCGGGCGGCCCAGGCAGCCTGTCGATCTCGGTCGCCCCGTCCTTCGCCACCAAGTGGCTGCTGCCGCGCCTCGGCGGGTTCCTGGAGCGCAATCCCGACATTCAGGTCGACGTCAAAGCCGATATCGAGCTGACCGACTTCGCCAGGGACGAGGTGGATCTGGCGATCCGCTACGGCGCCGGCAACTATCCGGGCCTCAGCGTCGAATTGCTGCTGGAGGACCGGATGTTCCCGGTCTGCAGCCCCGAGCTGTTGATGCGCTTCGGCCAGCGCAATCCGGCGCGCGTCTTCACCGAAGCGCCTTTGCTGCATGACATCAGCGTCGACCGCGACCCGGCGGTGCCGAGCTGGAAGATGTGGCTGAAGGCGGGCGGCCTCGAGGACGTCGACTGGCGCAAGGGGCCGCGCTTCAACCAGACGGCGTTGGCGCTGGATGCGGCGCTGGCCGGCCTTGGGATCGCCTTGGCCCCGGCGGCATTGGTCGCAACCGACCTGGCCGCGGGCCGGCTGGTGCGCCTGGCGAACGAAGAATGGAAGGGCGGTTTCGCTTATTACCTCGTTTATCCTGCCGACAAGGCGGCGCTGCTTGCGCTGCAACGTTTCAAGAGTTGGCTGCGCGGTGCGCTGTGACGGCGCTGGCGCCGGTGGTACCACGGCGCTACTATGGGCTCGGGGACGATGGTGTCAGGTCTAATCGTTTGTTTGTCGAGCTCGATCCTGCTGCGGGGCAATGGATCGCGAGCAACGCCGACCGGCGGTGGGCGCTGCTGCTCGAATACTGGAACCATCTGGCGCAGCGCCTGGACCGCCTACCAAGGCGCGCCGAGATCGATCCGGTCGACCTGCCCCTCGGCCTGCTGCCCAACATCTTCCTGGTGGACGTGATGCGCGCGGACGGCGCACCGCCGCGGTTCCGGTTCCGCCTGCTCGGCGCCGCCATCACCGCGCGCGAACGCGTGCGGTCCGGGCAATATCTCGACGAGTACCGAAGCGAGACGCCGGACGACATGACCCAGCATTACGTCGATTGCCTGGAGCGGCGCGTCCGCATTCGCCGCACCAACCTGGCGTGGGATCATCCGGCCAAGGAATTCATCTCCTACCAAGTCATGCTGCTGCCGCTGTCGAGCGACGGCACGCTGGTGGATGCGCTCTTGGGACTCGCCATCTACGAGGCCTGAGGGGCCGGAATTAAGGTCTTCTTAAGCATAATATGTGTGGATGGGAGCCATGTCTGGGCGACCCAATCCCGATCCATGGATGTGATCAGCGACACGACCGCGGTGAATGAAAGCGCTGCGAAACCGGCAGAGGCGAGCCTCACGCAGGCGGTGCGCTGGCGCGTGCCGGTGGTGTCGGTGCCGCACGCGACCGCGGGCCAGGCGCGCAATCCCAGCCTGCCGACCTTCGTCGGGCTCATCATCCTCATCCTCACGTTCTTCATCGTGCTGACCAGCATCTCGATCCGCGACAAGACGAAGTCGGACTCGGCGATCGCCAGCGTGCAGGAGGCATTCTCGGGCAATGCGGTGACGACCGAAGACGTGCCCGAAAAGAAGGACGACGAGATCGCCAGCGAATACATCGAGGGTCTCACCCATCGCATCCAGTCCCTGGTGCCGCTGATGGGCGGCAAGAAGGGGCCGGCCTCCGATCATCAGGTGCTGTGGCTACCGGCGGAGTTGGCCTTCACCGCGGACGGCGCGACCATGGCGCCGCAGTTTCCGACGGTGCTGCGCGAGGTGGTGAATTCTCTTTCCGGCGTTCCGCAGCGGCTGACCCCGCATATCGAGATGCGGCTGTGCGCCACCGAGCCGAGCAATGAACTGCGCGATCGTGCAGTGGCGATCGGCGCTGCGCTCGTGGCCGAGAAGGCGCCGCTCAAGCAATTCTCGATCGGCATCGCCGCCTGCGATCCCAAGGTCGTCGGCATCGCGGTAGCCTTGGCGCCGGCCGCTGAACCACTGCCCGCCAATGCCGAGGAGCAGCCGCGATGAATTCCTTGAAACCGCACCAGCCGAAGGGCATCACGCCGCCCGAGGAAGGCCTGCAGCCGCCGTGGCTCATGAGCTTCGCGGATTTCGTGAGCTGCCTGCTGGCCTGCTTCGTGCTGCTGTTCTCGATGGTCTCGCTCGACAAGGACAAGTTCCAGAAGCTCATCGGCTCGATTCCCGGCCGTGCCAACCTCGACCTCCAGGCACCGCAGCCGGTGGAACGCGGCATGACCCCGGAAAGCGCAGATCCGGCCCGCAGCCCGAACTACCTGCTGACGCTGCTCAAGGCATCGTTCGCCAAGGATCCGAAGCTGGCCGATCTCGGCCTGTCGGGCAACCACGACCGCGTGATCGTGAGCCTGCCGGTCAACGGCCTGATCGCGGAGCTGGGCGAAGGCGGCGGCACCAAGAAGGACGGCGTGCTGTTCGCGCTCGCCGGCGCGCTGCGCGCCTTCCCCAATGAGATCATGGTGCAGGGACGTGGCGTCGCGGCCGCCGATGCCGAGCGCTGGGGCAAGCTGTTCCTGCTGACGCAACTCTCCGCCGCCGCGATCGAACAGGCCGGCGTCCCAGGCCCGATTCCCGTACGCACGGAACTCGACCCTGGCGATGCCACCGCCATGCAGGTGAATGTGATCATCACGGCGCGCGCCGCGGAGACCGGCGATTAGCCTTCAGTGCGTGTGGCCATCCCAGGCCGCGCCGTCGAGCTTGCGGACGCGTACGGCAGTCAGCAGGTCCAGTGCGAAATTGCGATAGTTGACGCCCATCCAGCTCTTCTCTTGAGGCCTGATCGGCTGCCACACCATGACGCAGCCGCAGGTCTTGCAGCGGACGAACTTGAGCGACTTGCGGCCCCAGGCATAGGACTCGGCCGCGCCGCGCTTGGCTTCGACCCGCACGCTCGGAAGCTTATAGTACGCCCACAGGACGCCGTAGCGGCGGCAGATCGAGCAATTGCAGTCCGTGACGGCCCGCGGCTTGCGCGGGATCGTCACGCGCACCGCGCCGCAATGACAGGCGCCGGTCAGCATGCGCTAGGCTTCGACTGGCATGAGAGGCGGTAGCGGCTCGCGTGTGCGCACCAGGTGCTCGCGCATCAGCTCGCGCGCCAGGTCGGGACTGTGGCTGCGCACGGCGGCGACGATCGCAGTCAAGTCCCGCCGGTAGGTCGCGGTCATGCGGCGTTGCCGGGTGGCCCGCTCGATCGGCTCGAACCAGGCGAGCAGGGCAGCGTTGCGCGCGGCGCGCCAGATCGCGAGGCGCAGCGCCGCATCCCAGTGTTCGAACGCCGCAGGCTCCTTCGCGTCCATCGCTCTCTGCAGAGCCGATTCCATGGCGGCGATGTCCTCTGGCGTCGCACGGCTTGCGGCCAACTCTGCTGCCAGCGGCTCGAGCAAGCCGCGCATCTCCATGAGATCGGCGATCCCAGTCGCCTGTGCCTCAACAGCCGGCAGGGTCGGCATGATTTCGGCCCGGCTCATCTGGTCGCCCAGGGGCGACAGGCGCACCAGGCTGCCCCGGCCCGGATGGTTCTCGATCAGCCCCTCCGCCTCCAGCTGCTGGAGGATGCGCCGCAGCGTGTTTCGGGCAATCCCGAACTGAGCCGCCATGTCCCGCTCGGACGGCAGCAAGTGGCCATTGGCCCAGGCGCCCGACAGGATCTGCTGGCGGATCTGGTTGGCGGCCGCTTGGGTGCGGGCGCGGGAACGCGGGGTTGGAGGAGAGGTGCCTTCCATCACCCAAGCATATTGCTTTGGGAGCCCAAAGACAACGCGCGGCGCAGATGACTAGGTTCCGTTCTTCGGACGGAAAGGTGCGATGATCGTGCGCGTCTCTGCGCCAAGGCTGCGCAGCGCCTGCTCCAGCTCTGCATCAGGCACGATGCGCAGGACGTGTTCGTCCATGATCTGCACCGGCACGCGCCGGTCGGCGATATGTCTCACCAGCCGCGCCAGGTGCTGCGCATCGCTCACAGTCGCTTCGACCAGCGGCTCCGGCTTGGCGATCACGCGGATGATGGTGCCGTCTGCCGTAACCAGTCCGTCACCGTCCGAAAGGCGCGTCGGAAATATCAGATCGACCAGCAACGGCACGCCGGCATCGTCCATCAGGCGCGCCCGGCGCCGGCAACGGTCGGCATAGCCGAGCGTGACGGTGCCGCGCTCCAGGGTCGCCAGCCATTCGCCAGCGGATATGGAATGAGCGACGTGACGCGACGCATCCATGATCGGCCCTGTTGTGACTCGGGCGAGGTCTATCCTGCGAACTGCTGGGTCGGCAATCCGGTCGTTCCAGGATCGATCTCGAACAGCCCGCCCGCCAGCGGCTCCCTGGCCAGCTGCGCCTCGCTGAGGCCGATGCGCGCGGAGGTCACGAACATCCGGTCGAGCCGCTCGCCGCCGAAGGTGCAGGAGGTGACCTGGGACACCGGCATCGGCACCACGCGGTTCCGGGTTCCATCGGGGCGGAAGCGGGTGATGCGCCAGCCGCCCCAGTGCGCGACCCACAGGCAGCCCTCGCGGTCGGTTGTCATGCCGTCGGGATAGCCTTCCTCCTCGGTGAAGCGGGCGAAGCCGCGCTTGTTGCCGAGGCTGCCGTCGGCGCGCACGTCGAACCGGTAGATTTCGCGCGCGGCGCTGTCGGTGTGATAGACCACCGCGCCATCGGGGCTGAAGCTCGGGCCGTTGGCGACGATGTAGCCCCGGTCGACCTCATGAACCGAAAAATCCGGATCGAGGCGATAGAACGCGCCGGAGCTGGTCTGCTCGGGATTGTGCATGGTGCCGAACCAGATGCGGCCCTTCGGATCCGCCTTGGCATCGTTCAGGCGGTTGGCAGGCTTGTCCGCCTCGATCGCGCAACGATGCGTGATGGCGAACGGCTCGAGCGAGACTTCGACGACGGCATGCGCAAGGCCGGCCACGAAGCCGGGCTTGCTCCGACGCTCGATCGCCCAACCGATCGTGTCCGGCATGTCCCAGCTTTGCGTCGCGCCGTCGGCCAGCCGGTAGCGATTGAGCTTCTTGACCTTGATGTCGGTCCAATAGATCGCCTGGTCGCGTGCCGACCACAATGGCCCTTCGCCCAAGTCGGCCTTGGCATCCAGCAGAAGGCGCGGCGCGCTCATGCCCAGCCGCCGTCGACGGTGAATTCCTGCGCGCTGCACATGCGCGCGTCGTCCGATGCCAGGAACAGGACCATGCGGGCCAAATCTTCCGGCTGAATCCGGCCTTTCAGGCATTGCACCTGGTCGAGCAGTCTTTCGCCCGCCTCGTCGAACCACAGTTTCCTTTGCCGCTCGGTCATCACCCAGCCGGGCAGCACGGTGTTCACGCGGATGCCGTCCTGACCGAGTTCGCGGGCGAATCCTCGAGTGAGCCCATGGACCGCCGCCTTGGCCGTGGTGTAGGCGGGCATGCCGGCCATGGCGTTCTTCCAGCTGATCGAGCCGAAATTGACGATCGATCCGGCGCCGAGGCGCTTCATCTGCGGCGCCACCGACTGGATCGCGAAGAACATGGGCCTGAGGTTGATGGCCATGCGTTCGTCCCAGTAGCCGGGCGTCACGTCCTGCCATTTGTGGCGCTGATCGTTGGCGGCGTTGTTGACCAGCACGCTGATGTCGCCCAGATCGCGCCCGGTCTTGTCGATCGCCGCCTGCAATGCTTGGATGTCGATGATGTCGCACCGCATGAAGTGCGGAGCGGCGCCGTATTGAGCGCGCAGCCGCTCGCACAAGGCTTCGCTCGCGGCCTCGTCGATATCGACGAACGCGACGCGCGCGTCCTGGTCGATGAAGCCTTCGACGATGGCGGCGCCGATGCCAGAGCCGCCGCCGGTCACGAACACGGTCTTGCCGCGCAGGCTCGGGAACTTGCCGAAGCTCGAAAGGTCCATGGATGCTGTCTCTTGGTGAATTCGCCAGCGGATGGATTTTCCGGCCGGCGGAAAATCAAGACCACAGCCGGCGCAGGCTGGCAAGCGCTCAGGCCGATCGCTTCCTGGGGTTGCTCTTTGCCTTGGCGGCGTTGTTCGGCTTGCGCGCCTTGCCGATGACGCCGCTGGTATCCGCCAGCAGCGCCCGCGCCGCGCGCCGGGCTGCGACGGGCGAGCGGCGGCGGATCGCCGTCAGGATGGCCTCGTGCAGCGGCAGGGCGGCGCGCAGCTCCTCGTTGTGCGAGGCGGTGTATTCGAACATGTTGCTGAGCGCCGATTCGATCAGGAAGCCCAGCGGAATCAGCAGTTCGTTGCCTGCCGCACCGAGCACCGCGAGGTGGAACTTCACGTCGTTGATGTTCCAGTCGGTGGTGTTGGTGGAGTCGACCATGCCCATGTAGGCCGATTCGATCGCGGCCAGCTGCGAGTCGGTGTGGTTGAGCGCGGCGAGGGCGGTCACCTCCGGCTCCAGCATCTCGCGCATCTGCTGCACGTTGCTGAGGAAATGGTGCTGGTCCGATGCCGCCCAGTACCAGGCGAGGACATCGCGGTCGAGCAGGTTCCACACCTCGCGCGGGCGCACGCGCGAGCCGATCTTGGGCCGCGAGACGATCAGCCCCTTGGCCGCCAGCATCTTGATCGCCTCGCGCACCGCCGTGCGGCTGACGCCATAGACGTCGCACCACTCGGCTTCATTGGGCAGCAGCGATCCGGGCGCGTACTCCCCTCGGAGAATCCGGGCCCCGATGTCCTGCGCCAAAGAGTGATGAAGGCGCTCTCCCCTGGCCTTTGCGGCTTTTTTTAGTTTCCTCATTGTCAGTGCGGATTATATGGCATCAATCGAATCTTAGCACAACGCATCTTATTCGCTCGGATCAGGCAGAAGTCCTTTCCCGTTTTCCCGAGACAATGAGTCCTAGCACCTCATGCTCGGTGGTCTCCTTGATGTGCCGCTCGCCGACATTCTCGCCGCGCTTCAGCACCATCACCCGGTCGCCGACCGCGAAGATGTCCTGCAGGCGGTGCGAGATGATGATCTGCGCGACATTGTGCTTCTTCAGCTCCAGCATGGTTTCCAGCAGCCGCTCGGTCGCCATGACGGAAAGGTTTGCGGTCGGTTCGTCCAGGATGACGACGCGCGGATCGAACGAGATGGCGCGCGCGATCGCGACCGATTGCTGGCGTCCGCCGGACAGGCTTTCGACCCGCTGGTAGACGGAGTTGACGTCGACCTTCAGCCGCTTCAGCACCGCGTCGGCCTCGCTGTACATCCTGGCGCGATCGACAAACATTCCTTTGCGCGGCCAGCGGCCGAGGAAGATGTTCTGCCCGACGTCCATGTTTCCGCACAAGGCGAAGTCCTGATAGATCATCTCGATGCCGGCCGCCCGGCTTTCGTGGGGGCTCTTGAAGTGGGTCGCCGCGCCGCCGACCAGCACCTCCCCGGAATCTCGGGTGTAGGCGCCGGTCAGGATCTTCATGAGGGTCGACTTGCCGGCCGAATTGTCGCCGACCAGCCCCACGATCTCGCCCGGATAGAGCCGAAGGTCGACGTCATTCAACGCTCGGACAGCGCCGAATGCTTTGCTGATGTGGCGCATCTCGATGAGAGGGGCGGCGCCGGATTCAGGCATGTTCGGGCTCCGATTTGGCGCGGGCGAAGCGCCCGAAGCGGGTTCCGAGGCTGGCCAGGATGTTCGCTTGCCGCAGCCAGATGTCGATCAGCACCGCGACGATGAGGATGAGGCCGGTGAAGACGTTGACCCAATGCTGCGGCATGACAAAGGAGCCGCCGCCGGGCAGGATGATGTTGAGCTGCAGCAGCGCGCGGATGAGGGTGATGACGGCGGCGCCGGCCAGCGCGCCGATCATGGTGCCGTAGCCGCCGAAGATCGAGCCGCCGCCGATGATCACCGCGGCGATGGCGTCGAGCTCGCGGAACTGTCCCGCGGTCGGGTTGAAGCTGCGGAAGAAAGCCGTGTAGATGATGCCGGCCATGGTGGCGCACAGGGCGGAGAACATCAGCGAGATGAAGCGCACGCGCCGGGTGTTGATGCCGGCATAATCTGCGGCCCGCCGGTTGCCGCCGGTGGCGTAGATCATCTGCCCGAACGGCGTCTTGCCGAGGATGATGCCGGCGATGACCGCGATCACGACCATCCACAGAGTCTGGATGCTCAACGCCTCGCTGAGCGCACGCGGCGGGCCGCCGCCGATGTCGATGCCGAAATGGTCCAGGATGTCGCCGACCTTGCGGCCCAGAAGATTGAAGCTCTCCGGGAAGCCGGTCAGCTGCTGGCCGGCGACGATCCAGGCCGCAAGGCCGCGCGCGATGTAGAACATGCCGAGCGTCGCGATGAACGACGGCAGGTTGAACCCGATGGTGATGAGCGCGTTGACCAGCCCGGCGGCGGTGCCGGCCAGCAATCCCATCAGCACCGCAGTCCAGGGATCGAAGCCCATGACCTTCATCGCGTAGGCGGTCGCGGCGCCGGCCAGCGCCAGCACCGCGCCGACGGAGAGGTCGATGTCGCCGCAGGCGATGACGTAGGTGAGGCCGACCGCCAGCAGCGCCAGCTCGGTATAGTTCAGCAGGATGGCAAAGCTGTTCTGCAGGTTCCACCAGTAGTCCGGCCGCAGCCACAAGCCGATCAACCACAGCACTATGGTCAGGATGATGGCGAGCGCATCGCGCCGCGCCAGGAACTTGCCGAGGCCGCGCGCGGTCAGCGCCTTGTCGCTCGCCATCGTGCCCTTGGTCTGCACGCCCTCGATGGCGATGCCGGTCGCCTCGATGATGAGCGGCGGCTCCTTCTTGCGCAGCCACGCGAAGAACCGCCCGATCAGCCGCCGGCGCAGGATATAGGGCTCGACCAGCACCGCCAGCAGCAGCAGCGCGCCGAGCAGGGCGGGCACTGCGCCCACCGGCAGCTGGGCGATGGCGGAAACCTCGATATCCTGTCCATCGATCGTGACGATGCGGGTGATCGGCCATCCCTCGCGCAGCACCTTGTCGATGACAACGGTGAGCATGGCGCCGAGGCACGCGCCGATCACCCGCCCGCGCCCACCCAGGATCGAGGCGCCGCCGATGATGACCGCGGCGATCACGATCAGCTCCGACGAGAGGCCGGCCTGCGCCGTGACGCCCTTGTCCTGGGTGACCGCCATCAGGCCGGCGATGGTGGCGCACAGCGACGACAGCAGGTAGGCGCGGATGCGCACCCAGCGGGTCGGAATGCCGGCATAGATCGCGGCCTGCTCGTTGCCGCCGGTTGCGAAGGTCTCGTAGCCCCAGCGCGTCTTGGCCAGCACGAACGCGCCGATGATGACGATCAACAGCGCGATCGGGATCTGGTTGTTGAAGCCGAGCGCGTTGGTCTCGCCTAGATGAAAGAACTCCGGATACTCCCGCCCCTTCACCGCATAGCCGATGGATCGGCCGCCGGTGAGGCCGAGGATGATGCCGCGGCCGATCAGCAGCATGGTGAGAGTCGCGATGAAGGACGGCACCTTCAGGATGGTCACCAGCACGCCGTTGATCAGGCCGATGACGGTGCCGAGCACGAGGCAGAAGATGGTCGCGGGAATCGGCCCCCAGTCGTTGAACTGCGGCGCGAACAGGATGGAGAAGGCGACGCCGACCAAGCCGTTGGTCGAGCCGACCGACAGGTCCAGGTCCTTGTTGATGATGACAAAGGTCATGCCGACCGCGACCACCGCATAGCGCGCGGTGTCGCGCAGGATGGCGTGGAAGGCATCGCCGCTGAGGAAGAAGCCGGGATTGATGAGCGCTCCGCCGGCGAACAGGATCGCCATCAGGACGAGCAGCCCGAGCTCCCATCCGCCGACCAGCTGGGCAGGCATGCGGCCCATTCGCAATTGCACGCTGTCAGACATTGCACCTCAACAGCTTCCGTGCAGGTGACAAGGATAGCACGATCGCGGGAGGGAACGACCCTCCCGCGATGCGCGATCTGCCGCGGCTGCGGCTGGCTCAGTTCTCGAAGCGCTTGCCGACGTTCTCGACGTCGGCCTTGGTCACCAGCTGCGCCCTGGTGTCCAGGTTGGCCGCGGAGATGCCGCGGTCGATCTGGAGATAGAGCTGCATGACCGGCCAGAAGCCCTGCAGGAACGGCTGCTGGCCCAGCGAGCCGGTCAGGTCGCCGCTGCGGATGGCGTCCTGCTGGGCCGGCCCCAGGTCGAAGCCGTAGGCGCAGATCTCGCCGGTCTTGCCGATCTGGGCCACCGCCTTGGCGAGCGCCGGCGTGAACACGTTGTTGGCGGTGAAGGCGCCAACCACGTCGCCGCGCGATTCGAACAGCGACACGATGGAATTCACCGGGTCCTGCGGGTTGGCATCGACGCCGACATTCTCCGGCCCGGCATCGACCTTGAAGTTCTCCAGCTTGCCGGCGTCCTTCAGCGTCTTGACAATGGCGTTGAAGGCGGCCGTCACGCGGTTGTTGACCTCGACGTTGCCCATCGCGGTCGAGGACGGCAGGATGATCGAGCCCTTGTCGACGCCCTTGTCCAGCACGCACTTGGCCAGGGCCTCGCCGCCGATCGCGGCCGCCGAGGCGTCCTGCCCGGTGTGGCTGATGCCGTTGCGGTTGGTGATGCTGCCGTCGAAGGAGTTGGTGGTGGCGACCAGGATGCCGTTCTTCTCCGCCGTCTTCACGATGTCGTTGTAGGCGCCGACCTGCGGCGTCGTCATGATGAGGCCGTCGATGGTGGGGTCCTGCACGATCTGGTTCAGGATCTCGATCTCGCGCTGCGGATCGTCGGTCGGCGATTCGGAGCCGAGCAGCAGGATCTTGGCGCCGACCATGTTGCCGGCGACGGTGGCGCCGACATAGACCGGATCGAAGAAGCCGTTGCCGGCGGTGTGCGTCACGATCGCGAAGGTCAGATGTCCGTCGGCCGAGTGGAAGTCCTTGGTGCCCGGCGCTTCCTTGGCCGCGTCCTCGAAGGTGTAGCCGCCCACCGCCTTCGCGACGGTGCCTTCCTGGGCGTATGCGCCGGCGGACAACAACACCGCCATGGCGCCGATGCTTGCCGAAGCAAGTAGTTTCCGCATGGTTTCCTCCCGTATTTTGCTTGGGCACATTTATCGGACAATTGTGCCGAGCGAACTATAAGCCAGCCGCGTTGCCATCGCAATTTGCAGAACGCGTGGTTTCGCTTCCGCAATGCGATTAACTCTTGCCATCATTTCCCATCGACGGCAGCCAGTCCCGCGTTGCCGGGTTTTCAGTTTGTATGATAAAAGACCGCCATTCGTGGAAAGAAGGTGTCTTATGCGTCTCATTCAATATCGGACCGACCAGGGCGCGCGCGGCGTGGCGCGCATCGAGGGCAATCGCGCGATCGCCGTGCCGGGCGCCACCAGCATGATCGACCTGGCGAAGCAGGCCGTCGCCGCGCGGCTGAGCCTCGATGAGGCGGTGAAGGCCGAAGGCGATGGCGCGGCGCTGGACTACCGGGCGCTGCTGGCAGGCGGCCGCGTGCTCTCTCCCGTCGATCACCCCGATCCCGCGCATTGTCTGGTGACCGGCACCGGCCTCACGCATCTCGGCAGCGCCGACACGCGCGACAAGATGCACAAGAAGATCTCCGGCGACGTGGAGTCCCTGAGCGATTCCATGAAGATGTTCCGCATGGGCCTGGAAGGCGGCAAGCCGCAGTTGCCCGGACCCGGGGTGCAGCCGGAATGGTTCTACAAGGGCGACGGCAGTTCGGTGGTGGCGCCGGGTGCCGATCTGCCGCTGCCGGAGTTCGCGCTCGACGGCGGCGAAGAGCCGGAGATCGCCGGCCTCTATCTGGTCGATCCCAACGGCAAGCCGTGGCGGCTCGGCTTCGCGCTCGGCAATGAATATTCCGACCACCTGATGGAACGGCAGAACTATCTCTATCTTGCGCATTCCAAGCTGCGCGCCTGCGCGATCGGGCCGGAGCTGCGCACCGGCGCGCTGCCGGACAAGCTGGAAGGCGAAAGCCGCGTCGTGCGCAAAGGCAGCGTGCTCTGGCGCAAGCCGTTCCTGAGCGGCGAGGGCAACATGTCCCACACCATCGCCAACCTCGAATACCATCATTTCAAATACGGGTTGTTCCGCCGGCCCGGCGATCTGCATGTGCATTTCTTCGGCACCGCGACCTTGAGCTTCGGCGACGGCATCCGCACCGAGCCCGGCGACGTGTTCGAGATCGAGATGGCGGAGTTCGGCGCGCCCTTGCGCAACCGCCTGGCGCCGGCCGCGGGCGGCTTTGCCTATGGCGGGGTCGGGACTCTATAACCCGTTCATGACGTACTCCTGCATCGCGGTCGATTGGGG
>DATFDU010000030.1:0-8680 GCA_035251915.1 Dongiaceae bacterium
TCGCTAGCGTCTTGAGCATCGCGCGGGATCTGGGATCCGACAGGCTCGACAGCAGCACGATCTCCGACGGCGGCAGCGGCGGCAGCCCGAAGCGCCGGCTGACCTCGATCGTGCCGGCCGGCGCCAGCCGGCGGGAAAAAATCGCAGTGGCAAGGCCCGCTTGAACCGCCTCGGCGACAACGAAGGACCCGCAGCCGAGGAAGATCTCGGTCCACGCAATCCCCGCGGCGTCGAGCGCCTGGTTCGCGATGTTGCGGATGCCGCAGGACGGCGACGATGCTGCCAGGCGCAGCGGCTCGCCCGGCCGATACACAAAGTCCGGCGCGGCGAACCAGCCGAAATGCTCCGGCGCCAGCACCTCTCCGGTGCGGCGGTCGTCGTCACGACGGATGATGACCGCGTCGATCTCGCCACGGTCGCATGCCGCCAGCAGGGCGGATGCATTGTCGAGCCGCACCTCGATGGTGAGCGCGGGATCGTGCGCGTTCAGCCGGGCGAGCAAGGTCGGCACCTCAGCCCCGCCGACATGGATCGCGATGCCGAGCACGAAACGGCGGCGGCCCACAAACAATCCGGCGACGGCGCGATCGTGGGCGGCGAGGAACTCGCGCGCGGCATCGAGGAACACCGCGCCTTGCGCCGACAAGCGCACTGATCGCGGCGTCCGCTCGATCAGCCTGTGGCCGATCCGCTCTTCCAGCCGCTTCAGCCTGACGCTGAGCGCGCCTTGCGTGGTGCCGAGCGACTTGGCCGCGCGCGTGAAGCTCCGATGATCGGCGATCGCCACGAATGCCTGGACGGCATCGACATCCAACGTGGTCATGCCCGCTATCCGGATTTGTTGTCTCTGAAATAGTCAATCATCCAATTCCAATGCCGGCAAGCGCCACCTACCTCTGTTGCGCAGAGCAATCTGCGGAGAGCGGCCGACGCTTTCCCTTGTCATCGTCGAAGTCAAATTTTCCGACCAAATAGTCGAAAGGTCGAACCATGCCTGCTGCCTTGACGCGCCGAAGCGCGATGGCCCTGTCCGCTGTGTGCCTATCGTGCCTGATGTTCGGGCTGGAGATCTCCAGCATTCCCGCCATCCTGCCGACTTTGGAGCGCAAGCTGCACGCGGACTTCAAGCAGCTGCAGTGGATCATGAACGCCTACACCATCGCGGTGACCACCGTGCTGATGGCGACCGGAACGCTGGCCGACCGCTACGGACGCAAGCGCATATTCATGATCGCCACCGCCGCATTCGGCGTCACCTCGTTGAGCTGCGGCGTGACCGAGAACGTCCTGACCCTGATCGTCGCACGGTTTCTTCAGGGCCTGAGCGGCGGCGCGATGCTGATCTGCCAGATCGCCGTGCTGTCGCATCAATTCCAGGGTGGACGGGAACGCGCCACCGCCTTCGGCTGGTGGGGCGTGATCTTCGGCATTGGCCTTGGCTTCGGCCCGATCATCGGCGGCGCTATTGCTGCGCTGTTGAGCTGGACCTGGGTGTTCCTGATCCACGTGGTGTTTGCCATCCTGGCGATCCTGCTCGCGATCGGCGGCATTCAGGAGTCGAGGGATCCGAAGGCCGGCAGTCTCGACCTCGCCGGCATGCTGACGCTGTCGCTGTCGGTCTTCTGCCTCGCCTTCTACATCACGCAGGGACCGGACCTCGGCTTTGGCAGCGCGACTGGCCTCACGATCCTCGGCGCCGCGATTGCGAGTCTGATCGCCTTCCTGATCGCGGAGAAGGTCAGCCCGCGGCCGATGTTCGACGTCTCGGTGTTCCGCATCCCCGCCTTCTCGGGAGCGGTCGTCGGCTCCGCGGCGATGAACATCAGCTTCTGGCCGTTCATGATCTATCTGCCGATCTGGTTCCAGGCCGGGCTCGGCTATGACAGCGTCACCGCCGGGCTCGCGCTGCTCGCCTACACGGTGCCGACCCTGGTGATGCCGCCGCTGGGCGAACGACTGTCGCTGCGCTATCGGCCCGGCGTGGTCATTCCGGCCGGTTTGTTCACCATCGGCGCCGGCTTCATGCTGATGAAGCTCGGCAGCGCCGCGGCGCAACCGGACTGGCTGACCATGCTGCCCGGCTGCCTGATCGCCGGGATCGGCCTTGGCCTCACCAATACCCCGGTCACCAATACGACCACGGGATCGGTCACGAGCGACCGTGCGGGGATGGCCTCCGGCATCGACATCAGCGCACGGATGGTCTCGCTTACGGTCAACATCGCGGTGATGGGCTTTCTCCTGGCGAGCGGCGTGCTGGCGCACCTCGAGGATGCGCTACCGGATTCCCCGGACGCCGGTGAGCTCTGGCCCCTGGCCGAGCGAATCGCCGCCGGCAACGCGGTGTCCGTTCCAGGTCTGCCCGAAGCCGTCGTCCACGAGGCGCTCGCGCAAGGCTTTGGCTGGGTGATGCTCTATGGCGGCATCGGCGTATGGGCACTGGCCGGTGTCAGCTTCGTCATCTTCAGAACGCGATCTCTTCAGCCGGCCGAATGAATGGTTCGGGTCGACGTGACGTCTGCATGCCGGCGATGCAGCGTACGTCCATAAGAAGACGTCGAAATCAGAAGTCGGAAGTCAGGTTGGTCGAGTGCTTTCTGACTTCCGACTTCTGTCTTCCGACTTCTATCAGGCTGCCGCCTTGCCGCTCAGGTAGTCGCTCACCAGCTTCTCGGCGATCTGCACTGCGTTCAGCGCGGCGCCTTTGCGCAGGTTGTCGGAGACCACCCACAGCGAGAGGCCGTTGTCGATGGTGTGGTCCTCGCGGATGCGGCTGACATAGACCTTGTCCTCGCCGGCGGCCTCCACCTGGGTGACATAGCCTTCGTCGACGCGGTGATCGACCACGCCGACGCCGGGCGCGGACTTCAGGATCGCGCGCGCCTCGTCGGCGGACAGCGGACGCTCGAACTCGATGTTCACCGCCTCGGCATGGCACACGAACACCGGCACGCGCACGCAGGTCGCCGTGACCTTGATCTTCGGATCGAGGATCTTCTTGGTCTCGACCCCCATCTTCCATTCTTCCTTGGTGTAGCCGTCGTCCATGAAAACGTCGATGTGCGGGATGCAGTTGAAGGCGATCTGCTTGGTGAACTTGGTGCGCTCGACCGGCGCGTTCATGTAGATGCCGCGGGTCTGGTTGAACAGCTCGTCCATCGCATCCTTGCCTGCCCCCGACACCGACTGGTAGGTGGCGACCACGATGCGCTTGATCGGCGCCACGTCGTGCAGCGGCTTCAGCGCCACCACCATTTGGATGGTGGAGCAGTTCGGGTTGGCGATGATGTTCTTCTTCTTGTAGCCGGCGATCGCCTGCGGGTTGACCTCCGGCACCACCAGCGGCACGTCCGGGTCCATGCGGAAGTAGGAGGTGTTGTCGATCACGATCGCGCCGGCCGCGCCGGCTTTGGGTGCGAAATCAGCCGAGACCTTTGCGCCGGCCGAGGACAGCACGATGTCGATGCCCTTGAAGTTGAAGGTGTCGAGGCTCTGGACCTTCAGCACATCCTCCTCGCCGAAGGAGACTTCGCCGCCGGCAGACCGCTGCGACGCCAGGGCGACCACCTCGTCGACCGGAAAGCTGCGCTCCGACAGCGTCTGCAACATCTCGCGGCCCACATTGCCCGTGGCGCCGACCACTGCTACCCGATAACCCATGACCTCGCTCCTTCGCCCTGAATGCAAAAAGGGCCGCATCTTGTTGCGGCCCTCGGTTCATCTGATCCCTTGTGATCCCGTCAGGCCGCGTTCCATCCCCCGGTCTTGGTGCCGGTGGTCTTCTTGGTCTTCAGGGTGATCACGGCCTGGATCACGTTACAAAATCCCTAAATCGGGGCCTTATCGCCCCGGTCGGCGGCTTTTTTACAAGGCTTCGCCGAGACTGTCGACAGAAAAGTGACTGGAAAGCCGGCGAAACGCCGGGAATTCCGAGCTATCAAATATTGGAATAGTTTCTTCTGTTTTCAGCCTCTTCTATCTTCCTGTGAAATAATCATCCTGGAGCGGCTGCACGGCCGTTCCGGGAGGGAACCATGAAGCTCTATCATCATCCACTGTCGGGCCATGCCCATCGCGTGCGCCTGTTCCTGTCGCTGCTCGGCATCGCGCACGAGCTGGCGCCGGTCGATCTCATGGCCGGCGCGCACAAGCAGCCCGCCTTCCTGCAGATGAATCGCTTCGGCCAGGTGCCGGTGCTGGAGGATGACGGCCTCATCGTCAGCGACTCCAATGCCATCCTGGTCTATCTCGCGAAGAAGCATCATCGCGCCGACTGGCTGCCGGAGACGCCGGAGGGCGCAGCGGTGGTGCAGCGCTGGCTGTCGGTCGCGGCTGGACAGATCGCCTTCGGCCCGGCGGCGGCGCGCCTCGTCACCCTGTTCGGGGCGAAGTTCAACGCCGAGGAGGTGATCGCGCGCGCCCACGCCATCCTCGCTGTCATCGATGCGGAACTCGAGGGCCGGAACTGGATCGCCGCCGCTCAGCCGACCATCGCCGATGTCGCGCTCTACAGCTACATCGCCCGCGCACCGGAAGGGAATGTCGACCTCTCCGCCTATCGCAACGTGCAGGCGTGGCTCGGCCGCGTCGAAGCGCTGCCGGGCTTTGTCGCATTTCAGAAATCGCCGGTCGGGCAAGCTGCCTGATGCCGGAAGGAGCACCATGAGCAACGCCGCAGAACTCCTGCCGCCGTCGCCCTGGCACGCCGGCGAGCTTGCGATGCAGCGCAGCGCCGGCTCCGCCGACAAGCTGGCGACGCGCGGGCACCTGCTGCTGCGCGACCACCTGATCGACCAGCACCGGCAGTTCTATCCGCTGCTGCCGTTCATCGTGGCCGGCGCGGTCGACCGCAAGGGCGATGCCTGGGCGACCATCCTTGCCGGCCAGCCGGGCTTTCTGCAGGCACGCCATCCGTGCCGCCTCAGCATCGCCGCAGCGCGCGACCCACACGACCCGGCGGACGGCGGCATGAACGACGGCGATGCGGTCGGGCTGCTCGGGATCGAGTTGCATACGCGGCGGCGCAATCGCCTGAACGGGCTGGTGCGGCGCGCCGATGCGGAGGCGTTCGATGTCGAGGTGCAGCAGAGCTTCGGCAACTGCCCGCAGTATATCCAGCTGCGGGATTTCGAATTCGTGCGCGACCCGGCGGCGCCGCCAGGCGTGGCGCCACGGGAACTCGATCACCTGGATGATCGAGCGCGCGCCATGATCGCCGGTGCGGACACCTTCTTCGTCGCCTCCTACGTCGACGACGCGGAGCACGGCAGGGCGGTCGATGTCTCCCACCGCGGCGGCCGGCCGGGCTTCGTGCGCGTCGGCACGAATGGTGTCCTGACCATCCCGGACTTTTCCGGCAATCGCTTCTTCAACACCCTCGGCAACCTGATCGCCAATCCGAAAGCCGGACTGTTGTTCGTCGATTTCGAGACCGGCGATCTGCTGCAGCTGACTGGTGATGCCGAGGTGATCCTCTCGTCGCCGGAGATCGCAACGGTCCAGGGCGCTGAGCGGCTCTGGCGATTCACCGCGCGCCGCATCCTTTATCGCCGCGACGCGCTGCCCTTGCGCTGGCGCTTCCGGCAGGACGGCTGGTCGCCGCAGTCGCTGCGCACCGGTACCTGGGATCACGCCGGCCGATAGACATGCTCGACCACGCCGCCGTCGAACGCGGTCTTGTTCATCAGCTTGAGATCGAGCGGTTTCTCGAGTTCGGCGAAGGGCGACAAGCCGCGCCGGAGCGCCACCGGATAGACGAGCAACCAGTATTCGTCGGGCAACCGTTCCCGCACCAGGCTGCGCGCGAAGCTGGCGCCGCCGTGCGCCAGGATGGGCTTGCCCGGCTCCTGCTTCAGGCGCGCGATCTCTGCGGCGAGCTCGCCGCGCGCGATGCCCGGATTCGTCCAGGACTCCAGAATGGACGGCGTCGCCGCCACGGAGTCTTCGGCGCGCAAGCGGGGCGCATCCGCCAGGGCCCGGGTCGTCGATGCCTGCTCCAGCCCTTTGTGCGTGAAGACGACCTTCGGGATCTCGTTCATCGGCGCCGCAATGGGATCGGTCGAGTTGGGCCAATAGGCCGCCATGTCGCGGAAGGTGCGGCTGCCCATGATGTGGACGCCGGCCTGCCACAGCGTCGCGACGGCATGGGCGCTCGCGCTGGCATCGAAGCTCCTGAAGATCCAGTCGATTTCGCCATTTGGACCGCCCATGAAGCCGTCCAGCGACAGGTTCATCCTCAGGATCAGCTTTCTCATGGCATGGCCTCCGTTCGCTGCCTCTCATCGCAACGACGAACGAGGCCGGCTGGAGCCGACATCACATCGAGCGGCCGTCGAACTCGATCACCGGCAGGCTGGTCGGGTCGACCCCCTCCAGGCACCGCACGTTGACATAGGCCGACCGCTCCGCCGCATCGCCGGCATCCTCGGCATAGGGGTGCATGCCGCAGGTCTGGCAGAAGCGATGCGCGATGGAGTTGGTGTTGAAGGTGTAGTTGCCGACGCCCGCGCCGGATCCGAGCAGGCGCAGCTTGCCGCGCGGCACCGACCACAGCAGCGCGCCCTTGCGCGCGCAGATCGAGCAGTTGCAAGAGACCACCTGGGTGAGCTCGCCCTCGACCTCGAACTTCATGTTGCCGCAATGGCAGCTGCCTTTGTAGAGCATCGGCGCCCTTCCCATGACCTGAACATGCCTATGACCTGAACATGACGATGCATGAACCGGCGCATCTCGGTCGATCAGGAGGCCAGCGTCAACGAAAACCGTCTGCTGCGTCGACGATCCTGAAGGGCCGCGTGATGCGGCCGTGCCCGGTGACCCGACCCGATCAGTGCGTCATGAAGACCGGGATGTTGGCGGCGTCGATCATGTGGCTGGTGACGCCACCCAGCACCAGGTGCTTGAGCCGGCTGTGGGTGTAGGCGCCCATCACCAGCAGGCCGGCTTCCGCATCGCGCGCGGCCACCAGCAGCTTTTCGGCGATGCTGCCGCTGCCGTCCGCCGTCTCCGCCACCGAGGCGGCAATCCCGTGCCACGCCAGATAGTGCACGAGGTCGGCCGCCGACTGCACGCCGGCGTGGGAATCCTGCACGTTGATGACGCGCACGCGCGGACGGTCCTGCAGCAGCGCCAGCGCGGCGTTGATGGAGCGGATGGCCTCGATGCTGCCGTTCCAGGAGATGATGGCGGAACCCCGCAGCATCGCCCCCAGATGCGCCTGGGTGCAGTCGGAGGGAATCAGCAGCACCGGTCGGCCGGCGGCGAACAAGGCGTCCTCGACCGCAACCGCGATCAGGTCCAGCGCCTGCTCGGACTTCGGCCGCGCCATCACGATGAGGTCGGTCAGGCGGCCGAAGCGAGCAAGCAGCTCCGACTCCTGTCCCTTCTCAGCGCGGAACTCCGCGGTCGCGCCCGGGTGCGGCTCCGGCCGGTCGGCCAGCGTGACGTTGTTGGCGCGCAGCCAGCCGTCGAAGGCGGACTTGGCCTGCGTCGAGCGGGCTTCCGCATGGCGCTCCGCCGCGGCCACGACTTCGGCGATGGCGACGCCGACGTCGACCATCAGGGGAGTGGTCTTCAAGGGATCGGCGACGGCGTGGAGCGCCTGGATATGGCCCTGATTTGCCCGCGCGATGGCGAGCGCCGCGTCGAGCGCGGTGCGGTCCGAATCCAAGCCAAACAGAGGAACCAGGATATGCTTGAAGGACATGGTCCTACCTCCCTACCCGGTTGGGGATGAAACGGAGCATAGCGCATTTCCGTTCCCAATGCTTGAGGTGGGTATTCCGCATGCACAACCGCAATGCGGCCCCCAGTCGCACGACAGCGCCGGTCAGCGGCGCTCGCGATAAGCCAGCCGGAAGGCGCGCGGCGTCACCCCTTTCATGGCTTTGAACTGCCGGTGGAAATTGGCGAGGTTGCGGTAGCCCGCCTCCTCAGCGATATGGGCGACCGGCCGATCTCCGCCGATCAGCAGGGCCGATGCCCGCCCGATGCGCAGCTGGGTCACGTAGTCCGTCACGCTCATATGCGTATGGCGCCGGAACAGCCGATGCAGCGTGCTGAGGCTCATGTGGACCCGGCGCGCGAGTCTGGCGACCGACAAGGCGGGATCGCCGTAACGTGCATGCAGATAGCTCAACACCGGCGCGATACGCGTTTCGTCGCCGTCGGCGGCCGGCGCGGCGGCGAGGGCCGGCGAGGACAGCGGCGTGTGGCCATCGTCGCGCGCCAGCATCGCCAGCAGATCGATGAGTCCGATCACCTGCGCGGTCTGATCGCGCTCCAGCAGCGCCAGGATGCGCGCTTGCGCCTGCGCCGCAGTCTTCGCGGAGAAGCCGAGGCCGCGCATCGAGGCATCCAGCATGCGGCAGGTCGCGCGGAACTCCGGCAGCGGCCGCAGCACCTGCTCCACCCAGCCTTGGGTGAACCACATGACGATCGCGACATGGGGCGTGCCCGGATCGATCGCGCGCGCCGACTGCCAGGTGTGTGGCAGGTTCGGCCCGACCAGGGCGAGATCGCCATTGCCATAGGGCGCGATGTGATCGCCGATGTAGCGCTGCCCCAGGCTGTTGAGGGTGAAGGTCAGCTCGTATTCGGGGTGGTAGTGCCACTCGAACGGAAACGAGGGCAGCCGCCTGTGGAACAGCGTCCAGGAGGCCCCGGCCGGCACGACGACCTT